>NZ_JBHXTG010000110.1:0-22029 GCF_042677465.1 Kitasatospora sp. NPDC127111 | reverse complement strand
GGGCTCCCCCTGGCCCGGGGCACTGCCGCGTCCGCGCCCGGACGGGCCCTACTTCTTGGGCTTCCACTCCGGGCTGGCGGCGATCGCCCGCAGCTGGTCCAGGGTGAGCAGCGGCTTGCCGCCCGGCCCCTGGGCGGCCAGCACGCGCAGGTTGCCCGGGTGCAGGACGTCGGCCATCGGCGTGCCCTTGGGATCGGCCGTCCCCGGGCCGTACAGCTTGAGCCGGCTCCCGTCGGGCAGCGCGGTCGAGCCCTCGAACAGCTTCTCCGTCGACTGGTCCGGCACCACCTTCTGCACCCGCAGGACCAGCGATCCGGTGGCCGACCCCTGGGCCAGCTGGACGTCGGCGAAGATCTCGCTTCCGGTGATCTTGGTCACCGTGACCCCGGCGGGCAGCAGCCGGGCCAGGATCGCCTGACGGTCCTGCAGGGACAGGCCGGTGTCCTGCTCGACGTAGTCGACGCCGTCGTACTGGACCGCGGCGGCGATCCGGTCCCAGGCCTTGTCGGTGACCACGGCCTTCAGCTGGTCCAGGGTGAGCGGCGGGTTGGGGCGGCTGTCGGGCGCGCCCTTCTCCTGCGGCGCGTTCCACTCGCTGATCGTGATCTCCCGGCCGTCCGTCCCGGTCAGCACCGCCAGCCACTCCTTGGTGTCGGCGCGGTGGTCCGGGTACTCGTAGCCCTGGCTGAGGTAGAGCTTGGAGCCGTCCGCCAGCGTGGTGGCCGAGCAGGAGTCGATCCGCGCGACCTTCGGGTCCGGGCAGCTGCGGGCCGGGTCCTGGCCCTTGCGGTGCTTCTGGATCCCGATCGAGATCAGCGCCCCACCCCGGCCGTCGTCGAACACCAGGTCCGCCCCCACATAGGTGCCCTTGTCCGCCGCGTCGTCCGTGCCCCGGCCCTTGGCGTCGGACACCTTGCCCTCGGGCAGCAGCGACCGGAAGGTGGCGAGCACCTCGTCACCGGTGATCACGGGACCCGCCGAGGCGGAGGACGGGGCCGACGCGGTGGCGCTCCCGGTCGCGGTGGCGGTGCCGCTCGCGGTGGCCGGGGCGCCGCCCGTGCCCGAGGCGGCCGCGGTCAGCACCGTCCCGGCCGGGGAGCCGCTCCCGCCGGAGAGGTACACCGCCCCCGTGCCGACCAGGGCCAGCGCCGCCGCCCCGCTCACCACGGCGGCGGCCGAACGGCGGCGCCAGCGGCGGCGGCCGCGGGCCAGGCCGGCGGTGGCCAGCGGCGCCGTCTCGGTGCGGAAGCCCTCACCGGCACGGGTGAGGGCGTAGAGAAGATCGTCCTCGAACTTGTCCTGTCCGGACATGGGTGATCACCGTTTCTTTCGGTCACGGGATGGGTCGGTGGACGGGCGCCCGCGTTCGACGGGCAGTGGCTCAGCAGGCGGCGAGTTCGGCGAGCGAGTCGCCGAGCAGGGCACGCAGCCGCCCGAGGGCCCGGGTCGTCCGGGTGCGGACCGCGCCCGAGGAGGCGCGCAGCACCTCGGCGGTCTCCTCGACGCTGCGGTCCTCCCAGTAGCGGAGCACCAGCACCGCCCGGTCCTTGGCGGACAGCCGGCCGAGCGCGTCGAGCAGGGTCAGCCGCAGCGCGCTGTCCGGCTCGGCGCCCGCGGGCTCGGGCAGTTCGCCGGTGGGGCGTTCGCCGCTGGAGCGGCGGCGCTGCTGGGCGAGGAAGGTGCGCACCATCACGGTGTGGGCGTACGCCCCGGGGTTGTCGATGCGGTGCCGCCCGCCGGTCCACGCGCTGCGGCGCCACAGCACGTACATCCGGCTGAGGGCCTCCTGGACGAGGTCCTCGGCGTGGTGGGTGTCGCCGCTGGTCAGCAGGCAGGCCGAGCGGTACAGGTGCCCGGTGCGGCTCGACACGAGTTCGACGAACTCGGTGTCCCCGGCCTCACGTGTGCCACCGATCCACCCCATGCCCCGCGCTCCCCGCTCGCTTCTCGTCGACACCTCTTGGATGCGGTGAGCGCGGCGGGATGTTACACGCGGGTGGGAGGAGTTTCCGGGCTCAGTTCGCGGGGCGCCGGCGGTGGTCGCGCAGCACGATGCCGCCGCCGATGAGCAGCGCGACGAGCAGGGCGCCGATGCCCAGCACGTAGGTCGCGGTCCGGCCGTCACGGTCGGCCTGGGTCTCGCCGAGACCGACCGGCTGCGGCACGATCGCGGCGGCGGCCAGCGGCAGCGGGGGGTCCTCGGTGGCCGCCTCCGGCGCCACCTCGGGCGCCTTGGTGACGGCCTTCACCGGGTCGACCACGCCCCAGCCGACGTACTCGTTCGCCTTGCGGTCGGTGCGCTGGGCGGTCTGCTCGATCCAGGCGCGGACCTGCCGGGCCTTCCACTTGGGGTGGGCGCCGACCAGCAGCGCCGCCAGGCCGGCGACGTACGGCGCGGCGAAGCTGGTGCCGTTGTCCACGCACTGGCCGCCGTGCGGGACGGTGGAGAGCATGTCGACCCCGGGCGCCGCGACGTCCACGAAGTCGCCGTACTGGGAGAAGGGGGCGCGCTCGTTGTTGCGGTCGGAGGCGCCGACGGCGAGCACCGTGGGGAAGGCCGCGGGGAAGGTGTCGCCCTTCTTGCCGTCGTTGCCGGTGGAGGCGACCACCACGACGTCCTTGGCCTCGGCCGCCTCGACCGCGGCCTTCAGCTCGGCGTACCCGGCGAACTGGGTGTTGCCGGCGCCGCGCACGTCCTGGGAGATGTTGATGACCTTGGCGCCCTTGTCGAGCGCCGTCTGGATCGCCGCGACCAGGGTGTGGACGTCCCCGCTGCCCTCGGCGTCGTTCTGGCGGATCGACAGGATGGTGGCACCCGGAGCGAGTCCGACGAAGCCGGTCACGTCGCTGCGCGCGGCGGCGATGATGCCGGCCACCTTGGTGCCGTGGCCCACCGGGTCGGTCTTGGCGCCGCCCTCGGGCTTCTGGCCGTCCTTCTCCTTCAGCAGCATGGCGCCTTCGACGACCCGGTTGGCGAGCTGCGGGTTGGTGTCGTCCACACCGGTGTCGATGACGGCGACGGTCACGCCCGCGCCGGTGGTCCGGCCGTCCTGCCAGAGCTCGTCGAGCACCATGCGCTGCAGCGACCACGGCACCGCCTGGACGTTCTGCGCGGCCTTCGAGCAGTCGCCGGCGGCGGCGATGCCGGGTCCGTCCGCGTACGCCGGGGCGGCCAGCGGACCGCCGAGCACCGCGAGCGCGGCCACCGTCGCCGCGGCCTTCCGGTACCTGACTCCGGACACCCTGCCACCCCTCATGTCGTCCACCCCGTGTTGCGCGCCAGGGGCGGGTGCCCGTGTCCCGGGCACCCGCCCCTTCGGCGGAGTCACTCGCGCCCCTGGCGGGGCTCAGGCTCCGTCAGCCCCAGAGGCTCTTGTTCTTGTTCTCGGTGCTGTTGTAGCTGTCGGCCGCGTGGTCCAGCGAGGTGGCGATCTTCGCCAGGGTCTCCTGGAGGTGGGCGGCGCGCTGGTCCCACTGCGCCTGGTGGGCGCGGTAGCCCTCCTGGGCCACACCGGTCCAGCTGTGGGCGATCTTGGTGACGCCGGACTTCAGCTCGTCCAGCTGGGCCTTGATCTGGTTGGCGGTGTTGCGCACCTGCGAACCGGCGTTACGAACGGTCTCGAAGTTAACGAGAATCTGACCGTCGGACACAACGTCTCCTTGTCGGGGTGGCGACGTCCGCCCTCAGTGAGCGACGTCGGTAACTGTCCTTGCAGAGAGCGGGGATCAGCCCTTGAACGCGGCCTGCTGGTCCGCGTCGGTCTGCGCGTACTGCTTGGTCGTGACCTCGATCGCTTCCTTGATCTTGCGAAGCGAGTCGTTCAGCAGCCGGGCGTCCTCGTTGAAGTCGGCCTGCAGCTTGCCGTACGCGGTGGCGGCGTCACCCTTCCAACCACCCTTGATCGAGTCGACCAGCGCGTTGAGGCTCTTGATCTCGCCGTCGATCTTGCCGATGACCTCGTCCATGTGCTTGGCGAAAGCCAGCATCTCCTGAGCGGTCGTCGTGAACTGACCCATGCTCTACCGTCCCCCATGAGACAGACATTGTGTCCGGACGGCCCGAATCCGGCCGTTCCGTGCATCACGGTTGTGATGTCCTGCAGCACTGTAGTCGGCACACGCAACTCACCCAACACCGGGCGACGGCTAGTTACCAGACCATGACACTGAGGCCAATTCCGTTGCCGGACGCGGACGATCACGCGTTCTGCTGCTGCGCCGCGCTCTTCGAGTTCAGCGCCGGACCGGCCGGAACCAGGTTCGACCAGACCTGCGGCACCGGCACCGGCTGCAGGCCCCCGTAGCCCAGCCGGGCCTGGTTGCCGCCGGTCTCCTCCTGCTGCTGCGGTGCGGCCGGGTCGGTGGGCTGGGCCGACGGCGTCTTCGACGCGGTCGGGCTCGGCTGCCCGGGCGCCGGGGTCGCCGCACCGCCCTTGCCGCCGGTGCTGTTCGCCGGGACCGCGTAGCGCAGACCGGTCTCGGTGATCAGGTAGTCGCTCCCGGAGCCCTCCGCCCCGTTGTCCAGCGCGCGGTAGAACAGGCCCAGACCGGGCGTCACATGGGCCGAGACGGCGCCGCCGCCGTACTGCACCGGGTAGTCCGCGCCCACCCAGACGCTGCGGCGGGGGGTCTTGCCGTCCTCCGCCACGCCGTCGTAGGTGCTGCAGACGACCGTCCGGGCGTCCTTCGGGGCCTGCCAGTTGTTGGCGGGCGCACCGGTCTTGGTCGGCCAGTCCTTGCCGCCCTCGCCCATCAGCGGGGTGTCGCTCTTCAGCTTGGAGTGCTCCGCGGGCGTGATCCGGTCGACCCGGGGCGTCTTGTCCGCGTCCTGGTTGTAGAGCGGCTGCAGCGCCGGGTTCTGACGGATCAGGTCGGCCTGGAACGGGGTGATCAGGTACAGCCGGTCCTTGCCCACCACGTAGAAGCGGTCGTCGAACCGGACCAGCCGGCCGATCTTGCGGTCCTGCGCGTTGTCCAGCGCCACCGAGGAGTTGGGGCCCTTGACGTCCGGCACCAGCCCGTCGATCTTCGGGAAGACGATGTCGCTGCCGGTCGCCAGGGTGTCCACCCATTCCCGCTTCACCCGCTGCGGGACGGCGTTCGGCCCGAAGATCGCGCTCATCAGCGGCGCCTTGGCCTCGTCCGGCTCGTTCGGCGCGAGCGCGTGCTTGCGACCCTTCGAGTCGACCAGGAAAAGCTTCAACTTGCCCTGGCCGGCGGCTGGCTGACCGGCGCTCGGCTGCGTGGAGACCTGCTGCTCGTCGACCTGCTGCACCAGCAGCGCCTGGTCGACGTCCAGCACGCGGTCCTTGGCCGCCAGCTTCTCGGCGTCGGCCCCGCCCGCCACGAACACCGCCTGGTTGACGGTCTCCTGCTTGTCGTCCGAGCCGGGGCGGTCGCACACCGACCACTTCATCGCCTTGCTGACGTTGTCCTTCGTCGGCAGCTTGTCCGGCGCGTACGGGATGCCGATGGCCGGGCCGTGGTTGGGGTACTTGTCGAGCACCTCGTCCGCGACCACCACGACCTTGGCGTCCGCCGGCAGCACCAGCCGCGCCGAGGCCATGTTGAGCACCTGGTGCAGCCGCTTGGTCTTGCCGTCCGGGTCCGGCAGCACCACGTACCGGGTGGTGCTCTGCTTGCCCTGGATGACGTTCTTGCCGTCGTCCCAGCCCACCGGCGCACCGGGCTTGAACACCCCCCAGACCGCGAACCCGCCGACCACCAGGGCACCCACGAGAACGCTCGGCAGGACCGCCTTCACCGGCCGCGGCGCGTCCTCGTCACTACCGCCGCCGCTGGGCAGCAGGAAGGCCCCGACCGTTCGCTTGCGGGCGAACGTGTACGCGTTCAGCTCGTCCCGGCGTGATGCCATGCTCGTCGTCTCCCCTGTCTGACCGACATACCCCGTGGTCCGCACCCGCCGGGCGAGCCCAGGCTCGAACCCTCTACGATGCGGCAGCAGACGGTGAGTACGGTACGGGTACGGTTCGCGAACCGGCCAACCGGGCCGCGACAACTGATCAGAGAGGGCCACTCGGGGGATGCCAAGCCAGACCGCTCCAGGGCGCCGCAGCACGGCACAGGGCAGGGGGTCGCGCCGGTCCGGCCGCCGGGATCAGCGCGATCCCGGCCCCGCCGCCGCGCCCTCGCCCGTGCCCGCCGGCGGCCCCGGCGACCCCGTGCCCGTCCGCGTGCACCCCCGGCCGGGGCTGCTCGGCGGCCGGCTGAAGCTCCAGCAGCTGGTGCTGGTCGAGGTCGCGGTGGCGCTGGTCGCGGTCGGCTGGACCATCAACAAGATGATGGTCGGCGCCTTCGGCGCGATCGGGCTGGCGCTGGTCGTCCTCGCGCTGATCCCGCTGCGCGGCCGGACCATCCCCGAGACGCTGCGGGTGCGCGCCGCCCTGAAGGCCCGTCGCAAGCGGGCCCGCACCAACGTGCCGCCGGTCGGCACCGACCCGGCCGTCGCTCCCGCGCTGGAGCTCGAACCGGCCCTGCGCACCTGCACGCACGCCACCGAGACCGACTTCGGCGGCCGCCCGATGCGCCGTGAGACCGGCATGGTCGGCGACGGCACGTTCCTCACCTCGGTGCTGCTCGTCCAGGCGAAGGACCAGCCGCTGCGCCCGGCCCGCACCGCGCTGCCGCTGCCGCTGGACGTGATCTGCTCGGCGCTGCGGGTGGACGACATCTCGCTGGAGTCCGTCCAGGTGGTCCAGCACACCCAGCCGGCGCCCGCCCAGCACCTGCCCGAGCAGTCGCTGGCCGCCCGCGCCTACCAGGAGCTGCCGGACGGCACCGCCACCCCCGGCCTGCGGCTCACCTGGGTCGCGCTCAAGCTCGACCCGGAGCGCGCCGCCACCGCCGTGCGGGCCCGCGGCGGCGGCGAGGAGGGCGCCCGCAAGGCGCTGCAGCGGGTCACCGACCAGCTGGCCGGGCGGCTCAACAGCGCCGGCTTCAACGCCACCGTGCTCGACGAGCGCGAGCTGATCGCCGCGCTGGCCATCTCCACCTGCGCCAACCCGCGCTCCGTGGCGGGCCGTCAGGGCACCGGCAGCGGCGGCGGCAGCGGCCGCCGCACCCAGGAGAGCAACCGGTTCTGGCGGATCGACGACCGCTGGCACAGCACCTACTGGATCTCCCGGTGGCCGCAGCTCAGCCGCCCCGGCGGCTCCCCCGGCCGGATCGCCGCGCCGGACCTCGTCAACCTGGTCACCGGCTCGCCCGCGCTGGCCAGCACCTTCAGCCTGACCGCCGGGCACGGCACCGGCGGCTCGGTCACCATCAGCGGCCACGTCCGGGTGACCGGGCGCAGCGAGAGCGAGGTGGCCCAGGTCGGGCGGCTGGTGGAGGCCCGCGCGCAGAGCGCCGGCCTCGGCCTGACCCGGCTCGACCTGGAGCAGGCCCCCGGCATGCTCGCCACCCTGCCCCTGGGAGGTGCTTCCTGATGGCGTACCAGACCTATCCGGCCCCCGCCCCGCAGCCCGGTGCCGAGCAGCCCCGGGTGCGGCCCCGCATCCTGCCCGGCTTCGGCCTGCGCGGCCCGCGCCGGGAGAAGCACGTGCTGACCGTCGAGGACCTCGGCGCGCTCTCCTTCCCGGTCGGCGACGACGGCGTGCTGATCGGCGAGGACGTGCAGAGCCGGCAGCCGGCCGTGCTCGGCCTGTTCCGGCCCAACTCCTACGACCTCGTCCTGGTCGGCGGGGTCTGGACGGCCCAGATCATCGCGCTGCGGGCGGCCGCCACCGGTGCCCGGATCGCCGTCGAGACGGCCCGCGCGCACCTCTGGGGCCCGATGGCCCAGGCGGCGGGCGGCGGCCAGCCGTGCGTGACGATCCACCAGGTCGGCCGGCTCGGCCCGCAGGGCGCCTCGGTCAACTCGCCGGTGCTGGTGGTGCGCGACCTCGGTGTGCGCCCGCCGCGCAGCCGGCTCTCCGCCGCGCCCTGGCAGACCACGCTGACCCTGGTCCCGTACCTCGGCCCGAACGCGGCCCGGGTGCTGAACTCGGCCGACCTGGTCGGGGTGCAGCGGGTGTCGCCGCAGGAGGCCGAGCTGATCGGCCGGGTGCTCTCGCTCGGCCCGCAGGAGGTCACCGCGCTGCCCACGCTGACCGACGACATGACGCTCTGGACGACCCGGATGCGCCGCCAGTACGTCCGGGCCATCGCCGGGCAGGCCGAGCAGCAGGTCCTGGGCGGACCGCGCCGGATCGACTGACGCCGGGCCCGCGCCCGCGTCGCCGTCCCGGCCGCCGCCTCGCCGGTGGCCGGACGGTGGCGGGCCGCGCCCCCGGTTCCCCGCCGCTCCCCCGGCGAGATGAGACTCCGCCTTCAACGGGGGGTGCTGCACGGCCTAGTCTTTGATGCGGCAACGGCACCGCGGAAAGCGGCGGCGAACACGAGGGAGCCCAAGGTGAGCAGCGATCGGGACGGCGTCTACGTCGGCGACAACGCGGCGGAGGACGACGACGACTGGTCCGACGCCCCCGACTACACTCCCCCGTCCTGGTACGTGCAGACGGAGGCCGCCGCGGCTCCGGCCGCTCCGGTGCCGCCCGGGCCCGCGCCCGGTCCGGCGGCGGGACCGCCGGGCGGGGCGGGTGCTCCGGCCGCGGCCGCACCGGTGGGGGGACCGGGGGCGGCGGCACCTGTTCCGGCGCCCGGGCCGGCACCCGTTCCCGCGTCCGGTCCCGCGCCCGGTCCCGCGCCCGCCCCGGTGAGCGAGCCGGTGGCCGCTCCCGGGCCCGCGGCCGCACCCGTCCCGGCGCCGACCGTGCTGGCCGTGCCGCCGGTCGCCGCTGCACCGGACGGCACGGCGGTGCCGCCGCAGGCGGTCGCCGCGCCCGCTCCGGCGGCGGTCCCGGACCAGGCGGCCGCCCCGGCCGTGGCGTCCCCCGAGCCGGCCCCGGAGGCGGCGGCGGTGCCCGCGCCCGCCACGCACGTCGAGGCGCAGCACGTCCCGTTCGTCGCGCCCCCGGCCGACCTGGCCGCGGCCGCGCCGGTGCCCGCGCCGGAGCAGCAGCAGGCTCCGGCCCAGCCCTGGCCGCCGACCGACCCGACGGCGCAGCAGCAGCCCGGCCCGGCCCCGCAGCACGCGCAGCCGCAGCCCGGCCCGGCCCCGCAGCACGCGCAGCCGCAGCCAGGCCCGGCGCCGCAGCACGCGCAGCCGTACCCGGACCCGCAGCAGCAGCCCCAGGCCTACCCGGACCCGCAGCAGGCCGCCCAGCCGCAGGCCCAGCAGCCGTACCCGCAGCCCGCCCAGCCGCAGGACCCGCAGGCCCCGGCCTGGTCCACCCCCCAGCAGGCGACGGCACCGCAGGCCGCACCGGTCGACCCGCGGCAGGCCGGCTGGCCGCAGCCGAACGCCTACCAGCAGCCGCAGGCCCCGCAGGCCCCGCACGATCCGCAGCAGGGGCAGCAGCCGCAGCAGCCCGGCCCGGCCCAGCCGTGGCAGCAGCAGGCGCCGCAGGCCCAGGCGCCGGCCGCGTTCCAGCAGGCCGCCGCCCCGCAGCAGACCGCGCACGGCGCGCCGCTCGGCTACACGGCCGCCGTCGAGCTGTCCTCGGACCGGCTGCTGCGCAGCCAGCCGAAGCAGCAGCGCCAGCAGCCGCGGTTCCAGTTCGGCGGGAAGGCCGCCGCGGCCGAGAAGTCCCGCAAGCTGGAGATCATCCGCACCCCGGTGCTGAGCTGCTACCGGATCGCCGTGATCAGCCTCAAGGGCGGCGTCGGCAAGACCACGACCACCACCGCGCTCGGCGCGACCCTGGCCAGCGAGCGCCAGGACAAGGTGATCGCGATCGACGCCAACCCGGACGCCGGCACCCTCGGCCGCCGGGTCAAGCGCCAGACCGGCGCGACCATCCGCGACCTGGTGACGGCCATCCCGCACCTGCGCAGCTACATGGACATCCGCCAGTTCACCTCGCAGGACCTGCACTCGGGCCTGGAGATCCTGGCGAACGACGTCGACCCGGCCGTCTCGACCACCTTCAACGACTCGGACTACCGCCAGGTGATCGACGTGCTGGGCCGCCAGTACCCGATCATCCTGACCGACTCCGGCACCGGCCTGCTGTACAGCGCGATGCGCGGGGTGCTGGACCTCGCCGACCAGCTGATCATCGTCTCCACCCCCAGCGTGGACGGCGCCTCCTCGGCCTCCACCACGCTGGACTGGCTGTCCGCGCACGGCTACGCCGACCTGGTGCAGCGCAGCATCACGGTGGTCTCCGGGGTCCGCGAGACCAGCAAGATGATCAAGGTCGAGGACATCGTCGCGCACTTCCAGACCCGCTGCCGCGGCGTCGTCGTGGTGCCCTTCGACGAGAGCCTGGCGGCCGGCGCCGAGGTCAACCTCGACATGATGCGGCCCAAGGTCCGCGAGGCGTACTTCGACCTGGCCACCCTGGTCGGCGAGGACATCATCCGGGCCCAGCAGGCCGCCCAGCAGTCCGGCTGGCAGCAGCAGGCGCAGCAGCCCGTCCAGGCTGCGGGGCCGTACCCGGGCCAGGCGCAGGCGTACGACCCGCAGCAGCACGGCTACCAGCAGCAGGCCCAGCAGCAGCCCTACCCGCAGCAGCAGGCGCAGCAGCCCGGGGCGCAGCCGGGCCAGGGCGGCTACCCGGGCGGCCAGCCCGCGCCCGGCGCGCCGTGGGCCCCGCAGCCGGGGCAGGCCCCGCCGCCCCCGCCCGGCTACGGCTACCCGCAGCCCGGGGCGCAGCCGCCGCAGCAGGACTGGCAGCAGCAGCCCCAGCCGCCGGCCGGGTACGGCTACCCGCAGGCGCAGCCGCAACCGGGTGCGCAGCCGCCCGCCGGGTACGGCTACCCCCAGCCGCAGCCGCAGCCGCCCCAGCAGCAGTAGCAGGAGCAGGAGCGGGCACGTGACAGGGCCCGCCGGCCGTCCTCGGTTCCCAGACGGCCGGCGGGCCCTGTCGCGTCGGGCGGTGTCAGCCCACGTCGGTCAGTTCGCGGGCCCGCTTCACGTCGTCGGCCATCCGGTCCAGCAGCGCCTCGATGGACTCGAACTTCTCCATCCCGCGCAGGTACGCCAGGAAGTCCACGGCGACGTGCAGCCCGTACAGGTCCAGGCCGACCCGGTCGATCGCGTAGGCCTCGACGGTGCGGGTGGTGCCGTCGAAGGTCGGGTTGGTGCCCACCGAGATCGCGGCGGGCATCCTCTCGCCGTCGGCCGTCAGCCAGCCCGCGTAGACGCCGTCCGCCGGGATCGCGCTGTGCGGCACCGTCTCCACGTTGGCGGTCGGGTAGCCCAGTTCACGACCGCGCTGCGCACCGCGCACCACGATGCCCTCGACCCGGTGCGGGCGGCCCAGCACCTCGCCGGCCCCGGTCACGTCGCCGGCCGCGACCAGCCGCCGGATCAGCGTGGACGAGAACGGCTCGCCGTCCCCGGCCGTCCCGCGCACCTGCAGGTCGACCACCTCGACGCCGCAGTCGGCCGCCCGGCCCAGCGCGGCGAGCAGCTCGACGTCGCCGGCCGCGCGGTGCCCGAAGCGGAAGTTCGGCCCCTCGATGACCAGGCAGGCGTGCAGCGCGTCCACCAGCACCTGCCGGAAGAAGGTCTCCGGGGACTCCTGCGAGAACTCCGCGGTGAACGGCAGCACCAGCACGGCGTCCACGCCGAGCGCCTCGATCAGCTCGGCGCGGCGCGGCTGCGGGGCGAGCAGCGGCGGGTGGCTGCCCGGGCGGACGACCTCGCTCGGATGCGGGTCGAAGGTCACCACGACCGAGCGGACGCCGAGTTCGCGGGCGCGCTCGACCACCCGGTTGATGATCAGCTGGTGTCCGCGGTGCACACCGTCGAACGAGCCGATGGTGACGACGCTGCGTCCCCAGTCACCGGGGATCTCCTCCAGGCCACGCCAGCGCTGCACCCTGACCGCTCCTTGTTCCGTACGGCGCGTACCTTCTGTACGCTCAAACGCTCAAAACCCGAACCCCTATAGCGTGCCATGCGCCTGCCCCTGCTTCGGCACCGGAAGGCGGGTTGCGCGCACCACCGGGGGCGGGGCCGCGCCGGCCGGTGTGCGAACGGCCCCCCGATCGTTCTCGGGCGGAGCCCCGGGCGCCGTCCCGGGCCCCGCGGTGTGCCCGGTCTCACGCCCGTCCGCCGGCCGCCCGGCCTCGCGTTCGGCCTCCGCCGCGGCGTGCCGCGGGTCGCGTCCGGCCGCCGCCAGCGCCCGCATCCGGGCCAGCCGGGGCCCGCCGGGCGGGACCGGCCAGCCGTCCTCGGGCCACCGCGCCAGCAGCAGCGCGAACTCCGCCGAGCGGCCGGCGCAGCGCACCAGCAGCGCGTCCGCGTCCGGCAGCCCGGCCGCCGCCCGGGCCAGCACCGTCCGGGCCCGGGCCGGCCGCTCGGCCGCGCAGTGCCCGGCCAGCCGCTCGACCACGGCGGTGAGCACCTCCGGGTCGCCCTCGGTGGCCAGCACGGTGTCCAGCAGCTCGCACCGCACGGCGTCCGCGACGGCCTCGGCGACCGGCACCGCCAGCACCTCGGCGAACGGCCGGCGGACGGCCGCCGACCGGGCCGCCAGCGCGCTGCCGAGCAGCAGCCGCAGCTCCAACCGTGCTGCCGGCCCCTCGGCCGCCCCGCGCGCCAGCCGGCGGCCCAGGTAGTCGACGGCGACCGGGCCGGCCACGCCCGGGTGGTCCCGCAGCAGCCGGGCCGCCAGCTCGGCGCCCCGCCGGCCCACCGCCGCGGCCGGGGCGTCGGCCAGGACCCGCAGGATCCCGGCGACCGGCGCGCCCGGCCGCTCCAGCCGGTCCGCGAACGCGGCGAGCACCGGCTCCGGGTCGCTCTCCAGCGCCGGGGCCAGCGCCCGCGCGGTGAGGAAGCGGTCCTCACCCCCGCGGTAGCGGTCGAGCGCCGACGGCAGGTGGGCGGCCCGGGTGGCGCCGTCCCGGAGCAGCAGCGCCAGCGCGGCGCCGTGCAGGCCCGGCTCCTCCTCCCGGGCGAGCAGGGTCAGCGCGGTGAACCGCAGCAGCTCGACGCCGGCGCCCCGGGCGTGCGGAGCTACCCGCAACGCGTGCACGGCGGCGGCGACATGACGCTCGGGCCGCGGGTCGTGGCTCCACCGGTCCACGGCCCGGCAGAGCGCGGAGGGCTCCTCGGCCGCGAGGACGGTGAGCAGCGCGTCCGCCCGCGGGTGCGCCGCGTCGGCCAGCGCCTCCGTCAACTCGTCCAGGGCGAGGGCGCGGTGGGCGTACAGCAGGTCGTGGGCGAGGTCGGCGACGGTGGTGCCGGGGCGGCCGGGCAGACCGCGCGGGTCCGAGAACCAGTCGCAGAGCAGCGGCAGGACACCGGCCGGGTCGGCGCGCAGCCGGCCGGCGACGGCGCTCAGGAACGGCTGCGCGGGCCCGTCCGCGGTCACCAGGCGGCGCAGCAGCTCCAGTTCGTGGCCGGCGGGCAGGCCCAGGCCGGTCCAGAACTCCGCACCGAAGCGGCCCAGGCCGTCCGCCGGGAGCCGTTCGAACCCGCCGGCCGCCGGGGCGACCTCGGCGATCCGGACGGCCAACTGGGCCAGCAGCGCCCGGTGTTCGGCCAGGTCCGGGCTGGCCGCCAGCCCGGCGACCAGCAGCCGGCCCGCCCACCAGCCGGGCTCGCTGCCGGGCGGGCGCAGGTCCAGCGCCCGCCAGATCCGGTGCAGCCACGGGTCCAGCGCGGGCGCGCCCCAGGACTCCGCCAGCTGCCGGAGCGCCGCCGCCACCGGGCCGACCCGGTGGTGCGGCACCGCCCGGTCCGCCCCCGGCCGTCCGGTCCCCGCTCCCGCTACCCCGCCGCCGGGGGGCACCCCCGGCCCGGCCGCAGTCGGGGGCGGCGTGTCCTCGACCTCGCCGAGCAGCAGCCGCAGCGCCGCGTCGAGGTCCAGGTGCAGGCCCTGCAGCCAGTCGGAGAACTCGCCGTGCGCCGGCCGGTACCCCGCCCCGGCGGGCACGAACAGGCCCTCCGCCAGCACCGCCGCCGCCCAGCCGCCCGCCACCGGGAACAGCTCCTCGAACGCCACCCGGCCGAGCCCGCCCTGCTCACCCCCCAGCATCCGCCGGGCCGCCTCGTGCACCCGGCCCGCCACCGCCGCGGCCAGCCGCCGGACCCGGCCGTGCGAACTCCTGGCCGGGCGCCCGGCACCCCGGCGGTGGGCGCCCGGCCGCCGCGGCCGCCCGCCGTCCACGAGCCGCTGGGCCACCCGCAGACAGCGCAGGTCCAGCTGCGCCGCGAACAGCTCGCCCCGGCACGGCGGCTCACCGCGCAGCCCCTCGGCCCACAGCTCCCCGGCCAGCCGTACCGCCAGCGGGTGCCGGGCGTCCGCCGGGGCGGGCCACCCCGGCGGCAGCCCGTACCGCCGCCGCACCCGGTCCGCGGCCTCGGACGGCAGCGGCCCGAGGCGGTGCACGGCGAGGGCTCGGCGGCAGCGGCACGGGCCGCCGGCCGCCCCGGGGGGCGGCGGGCCGGGGGCGGCGCCGTCCGGTAACGCGCCGGCCGGGCCGGCCGGCGCACTCCACCACTCTCCCGCTCCGCACCCGGCCGCGCCCACGTCCGCCCGGCACCCGGCCGCCCCGCCCCACGGCGACTCCCCGTCCGGGGCCAGCCGCTGCCAGGCCTCCTCCCCACAGGCCGTCAACAGCCGCGCGCCGACCGCCTCCAGCCACGCCCCGGCCGCCCCCAGCCAGGCCGCGTCCAGCGGCGCGGGCGCCTCCTCGGGCCCGTCCAGGACGACCAGCAGCGGCCGCCCCGCCGCCGCGCAGAGCGCCGCCACGGCGTCCGGCCCGGGCGACGGCGGGCAACCCAGCGCGGCCGCCGCGGCCCCCAGCGCGCGCTCGACCGCGTCGGCGAGCGGGACGTCCTCGGCCCGCAGGTCGGCGCCGCGCAGCCAGAGGGTCGGCAGCGGCCGGTCCCCGCCGGCACGCCGGGCGGCGAGGGCCGCGAGTTCGGTGGTCCGGCCGGAGCCGGGCGCGCCGACCAGGGCGGTGACCGTCGCGGTGGGTTCGTCCCCGGCCAGGCCGTCCGGGCGGTCGACCCGGTCGGCGGCCAGGGCGGCCACCCGCCCCGGGCCCGCGCTCGCCGCCGCCAGCTGGGCGGCGGCCAGCCGCAGCACGCCCGCCGGGTTGAGCGCCGTCCCGTACGCGGGGACGCCGACGGCGTTCCGCGCCAGTGCCTCGGCCAGCTCGGGGGCGGTCTTCGCCGCTCCGGAGCCGTTCGCGGGGACGGCGGTGAGCGCGCCCGCCCGCTCGGGGGCGCGCAGCGCCGGCGCGACGACGGCGACCACCGCACCGCTGCGGGGGTCCAGCACGGGTGCCCCCGCCGGGACGGCCACCGCGCCGCCGACGACGGGCGGGTCGAGCAGCAGGACACCACCGAGCAGGTGGAAGCGCTCCGACGGCGGCGGGCCACCGGCGGGCCGGTCCGGCACGTAGACCGCGCCGGTCGCGCCGAGGACGCCGCAGCGCAGGGCCACCGTCCGCCCGTCCTCGCCGGTCGGCGCGGGCAGCACCACGCCCCGGCCGGTGAGCACCCCCGCCACGCCCGCGATCGGCAGCGGCGGCACCGGGAGGCCGCCGACCCCGTCGGTCCGCAGCAGGGCGAGCCCGTGCGCGGGCAACGGCAGGACGCTGTCCGGGCCCAGCACGCGGGTCTGCCCGCCGGGGGTGTGCAGGACGATCCGGCCCAGGCCCGCGACGCTCTCGTGGGCGGTCAGGACGGTGCCCCGCGGGTCGGCGACGAAGCCCAGCCCGCGCAGCCGTCCGTCCAGGTCGCGGATCCGGACGAGGAAGCGCCCCGGATCACCCGCCGCCTCGTGGCCGTCCAGGAATCCCGGCATGTCGCGCAGCCCTCCCCGCAGGGCCGGGCGGCCCGGGCGGACGCGTCGCGGCGACCTGCTCGCCGCCGGGGAGCCTGCCCGCCGGCGGCGCGGTGCGACCACGCCCGCGCCGCTCACCACCGCCGTTCACCTCGCGCGCTCCCCCGCACGGATGAACCTGCTCAGGTGCCCGCGGGTGCCCCGCGCGAGTGATCTCCGCCGGCCCCCGCCCCCTCGGCACCCCGGACGCGGCGAGCCCCCCGGCGTCCCGGGGACGACGGGGGGCTCCGGCTCCGCGGCGGAATCAGCCGGGACGAGACGGGATCAGCCGACGAAGACCGCGACCGGCTTCGCCTGACCGCCCTTCTCCTCGACCAGCGCGAGGAACCGGTCGTCCGGCCCGAACACCGCGATCGGCCCGTCCACGCCCAGCCCCGGCGCCTTCAGCCGGGCACCGTGCGAGAGCTGCTTCGCCTGGTCGGCGTCGAGGTCCCAGCGCGGGAACGCCGCGGCCGCGGCCGCGCCGATCGGCAGCACCTCCAGCCCGGTGGCGGCCTCGCCGTGCACCGACTCCTCCAGCTGCTCCAGCGTCCGCGCGGACTCCACCCCGTACGGGCCGACCTTGGTGCGCCGCAGCGCGGTCAGGTGACCGCCGACGCCGAGCCCGGCGCCGAGGTCGCGGGCGAGCGCCCGGATGTAGGTGCCGGAGGAACACTCCACCGTGACGTCCAGGTCGAGCACCGGGGTGCCGTCCTCGGCGACGGCCGTGCGGTACTCGTGCACCGTGAAGGAGTGCACGGTGGTCGGCCGGGCCGCCAGCTCGAAGTCCTCGCCCTCGCGGACCCGCGCGTACGACCGCTTGCCGTCGATCTTGATCGCGCTGACCTTCGACGGCACCTGCATGATCTCGCCGGTGAGCGCGGCGATCCCGGCCTCGACGGCCTCCCGGCTCACACCGTCCGCCGCCGTGGAGGAGGTGACCTCGCCCTCCCGGTCGTCGGTGACGGTGGTCTGGCCCAGCCGGATGGTCGCCTCGTACGTCTTGGCGGTGAGCATCAGGTGGCCGAGCAGCCGGGTCGCCCGCTCGACGCCGATCACCAGCACGCCGGTGGCCATCGGGTCGAGCGTGCCGGCGTGGCCGACCTTCCGCGTCCCGGCCAGCCACCGCAGCTTGGCGACCACCCCGTGCGAGGTGATGCCCTCCGGCTTGTCGACGATGACCAGGCCGTCCGGACCGGTTCCTTTGCGCTTCATCTGTTCTTTTCTGTGGAAGTGATCAACGGGCGGGTGATCAGCCGACCGGCCGCAGCGCGCTGCGGAACCGCTCGACCACGGCCGCCACGTCCTCGCGGGCGGAGAACCCCGCCGCGTAGGTGTGCCCGCCCCCGCCGAGCTCGGCGCAGGCGGCCGCGACGTCCACCGCGCCCTTGGAGCGGGAGGAGCCGCGCAGGGTGCCGTCCGGGTCCTGTTTGAGCACCAGGGCGACCTCGGCCTCGGCCGGCCGGCGCAGGATGTCGATCAGGCCCTCGATCTCCTCGACGGTGACGCTGAACAGCGCGAGGTCCTGGTACGGCACCCAGGTCCACACCAGGCCCAGGCCGCCGGCCGCGTCGGGCTCGTAGACGGCCCGGTCGAGCGCGCCCGCGAGCACCTTGAGGTAGCCGAAGGAGGAGGTGTCCCACAGCTGCCGGGAGATCAGGTCGTGCCGGATGCCGGTGGCCAGCAGCCGGCCGGCGAACTCGTGGGTCGCGGGCGTGGTGGCCCGGTACTTGAACGAGCCGGTGTCGGTGGCGACCCCGGTGTAGAGGCAGGTGGCCAGGTCCTGGTCGAGCTCGACGCCGAGCCGGCGCAGCAGTTCGTCCACCAGCACGGCGGTGGCCGGGGCGGTCGGGTCGATCAGCTGGTGGGTGCCGAAGCCCGGGTTGGAGGCGTGGTGGTCGATGACCACCAGCACGGGCGCGGCGAAGGCCTTGTCGTGCAGCAGGCCGAGCCGGCTCTCCGCGGCCACGTCGAAGCAGAGCACCAGCTCCGGGGTGTCGGGCACCTCGGAGGCCGGCACGATCAGCTCCTGGCCGGGCAGGAAGGCCAGCGACTCGGGCACGATCTGCGGGTCGTCGCCGAAGGAGACCCGGACTTCGTGGCCGAGCCCGCGCAGCGCCAGCCCGGCCGCCAGGGCCGAGCCGAGCGCGTCGCCGTCGGGGCAGATGTGGCAGATCAGGTCGATCGAGCCGGTCCGGCCGATCTCCGCGACCACCTGCTGCCAGACCAGCTCGAAGCCGCTCTCCTCGGCGCGTGGCGCCGGAAGCACCGCGAGGGCACCCTCCACCGTGCTGGTGGAGGACGCCCCCGTGGTTGCTCCGGCTGCCGAACCGGCGGCCGCCGGCTCACCCGCCATGACTACTCGTCCTCGTCGTCACGCTCGGACGCCGGGACCTTGTAGGGGTCGGCGTCACCGGCGTAGGTCGCGCCCGCGGCGGTGGTGCGCACCGCGGCGTCGATGGCCCGGGCCCGGTCGAGCAGGTCGTCGATGTTCCGGGCGTTCTCCGGCAGGGCGTCCGCGACGAAGGTCAGCGACGGGGTGAAGCGCACCCCGGTCTGCTTGCCGACCTCGGAGCGGAGCACGCCCTTGGCGCTCTCCAGCGCGGCGGCCGTGGCCTCGCGCTCGGTCTCGTCACCGAAGACGGTGTAGAAGACGGTGGCCTCGCGAAGGTCGCCGGTGACCCGGGTGTCGGTGATGGTCACGAACCCCAGCCGCGGGTCCTTGATCCGCCGCTCCAGGGTCTGGGCGACGACCACCTGGATGCGGTCGGCGAGCTTGCGCGCCCTTGCGGTGTCGGTCACGTTGCCTCCTCGTGCAGTGGGCCGGATACCCGGGCGTGCTGCCTGCCCGTCGGGGCCCACGCCCCAAAGTACCGGCCCGCGCCCAGCCTTGTGGGCGCTCTCGGTCCTGATCTGTGTGAGAACGGCGACTCCCGCCGGTCCGTTCCGCAGACCTCATTCATCGTCGTCGTTGTGGTAGCGCCTCCTGGCGGAGAGCAGCTGAACCTCGGGGCGGCCGGCGACCAACCGCTCACAGCTGTCCAGGACCTCGGTGACGTACCCGGCTTCGCCGGAGACCACCGCCAGGCCGATCTCGGCCCTGCGGTGCAGGTCCTGGTTCCCGGTCTCGGCAGCGCACACGCTGTACTTGCGCTGCAGTTCGGCCACGATGGGCCGCACGATCGAACGCTTCTCCTTGAGCGAGTGGACGTCGCCCAGCAGCAGGTCGAAGGTGAGTGTTCCCACGAACATGTATGACAGGTCTCGCCGACCTGGAAGGCCTCGGGGACAGCCCTGAACCGGGCTGGTGCCAACCCGGAACCGGGCTGGTGTACGAGGACCCTACACAGCGAGACCGGGGCCGGTCGACGGGAATTCCACCCGTCGACCGGCCCCGGACACCACTCGCTTACGCGCGCGGCTTCTCGCGCATCTCGTAGGTCTCGATGATGTCGTCGACCTTGATGTCGTTGAACGAACCCAGGGTCACACCGGCCTCGAAGCCCTCGCGGACCTCGGTCGCGTCGTCCTTGAAGCGGCGCAGACCCTCGATCGAGAGGTTCTCCGCCACGACCTTGCCGTCGCGCAGCAGGCGGGCCTTGGCGTTGCGGCGGATGATGCCGTCGCGGACCAGGACACCGGCGATGTTGCCGAACTTGGAGGAGCGGAAGACCTCGCGGATCTCCGCGGCGCCGAGGCGCACCTCCTCGTACTCCGGCTTGAGCATGCCCTTGAGGGCGTTCTCGATCTCCTCGATCGCCTGGTAGATGACCGAGTAGTACCGGACGTCCACGCCTTCCTTCTCGGCCGCGGCGCGCGCACGGCCTTCGGCGCGCACGTTGAAGCCGATGATGATGGCGTCCGAGCCCATCGCCAGGTCCACGTCGGACTCGGTGATGGCACCCACACCGCGGTGCAGGACCCGGAGCTCGACCTCCTCGCCCACGTCCAGCTTGACGAGGGCGTCCTCGAGGGCTTCCACCGAACCGGAGACGTCACCCTTGATGATGAGGTTGAGCTGCTCGATGGAGCCGGCGGCGATGGCCTTGTCCAGGTCCTCCAGGGACACCCGGACCCGACGCTGCGCGAAGGCGGCGTTGCGGTCGCGGGCCGAGCGCTTCTCGGCGATCTGGCGGGCGGTGCGGTCCTCGTCGACGACGATGAAGCTGTCGCCGGCGCGGGGCACCGAGGTCAGACCGAGCAGCAGCACCGGACGGGACGGGCCGGCCTCGGTGAGGCTGTTGCCGTTCTCGTCCAGCATCGCGCGGACGCGGCCGTAGGCGTCGCCCACGACGATCGAGTCGCCGACGCGGAGGGTACCGCGCTGGACGAGCACGGTCGCCATGGCGCCGCGGCCCTTGTCGAGGTGGGCCTCGATCGCGATGCCCTGCGCGTCCTGGTCGGGGTTGGCCCGCAGGTCGAGCGAGGCGTCCGCGGTCAGGACCACGGCCTCCAGCAGCTGGTCGATGTGCAGACCCTGGCGCGCGGAGATGTCGACGAACATGGTGTCGCCGCCGTACTCCTCGGCCACCAGGCCGAACTCGGTCAGCTGACCGCGGACCTTGGTCGGGTCGGCGCCCTCGACGTCGATCTTGTTGACGGCGACCACGATCGGCACACCCGCGGCCTTGGCGTGGTTCAGCGCCTCGACCGTCTGCGGCATGACACCGTCGTTGGCCGCGACCACCAGGATCGCGATGTCGGTGGACTTGGCACCACGGGCACGCATGGCGGAGAACGCCTCGTGACCCGGGGTGTCGAGGAAGGTGATCGGGCGCTGCTCGCCGTTCACCTCGGTGACGACCTGGTAGGCACCGATGTGCTGGGTGATGCCACCGGCCTCGCCCGCGACCACGTTGGACTTGCGGATCGCGTCCAGCAGGCGGGTCTTACCGTGGTCGACGTGACCCATGACGGTGACGACCGGCGGGCGCGGGGCCAGCTGCTCGTCGCCGCCCTCGTCGGCGCCGAAGTCGATGTCGAACGACTCCAGCAGCTCGCGGTCCTCGTCCTCCCGGCTGACGATCTCCAGCTGGAAGCCCATCTCGTCGGCCAGCAGCTGCAGCGTGGCGTCGGAGACCGACTGGGTCGCGGTGACCATCTCACCGAGGTTGAACATGACGGAGACGAGCGCGGCCGGGTTGGCGTTGATCTTCTCCGCGAAGTCCATCAGCGAGGCGCCGCTCGACAGGCGAACGGTCTGGCCGTTGCCGCGGGGCAGCATCACACCGCCGACGGACGGGGCCTGCATGGCCTCGTACTCCTGGCGCTTCGCCCGCTTCGACTTGCGACCACGGGCCGGACGGCCACCGGGGCCACGGCCGAAGGCACCCTGCGTGCCACCACGGGCACCCGGGCCGCCGGGACGGCCGCCGAAGCCACCCGGACGCGGACCAAAACCGCCGCCGCCACCCGGGGCACCGCCACCGGGACGCGGGCCGCCGAAGCCACCGCCGGCCGGACGCGAGCCCGGACCGGCCGGACGGCCCTGGAAGCCGGGACGGGCGCCGCCCGGAGCACCGGGACGGCCGCCGGGGCCACCCGGGCCACGGCCGCCGGGGCCCGGACGCGGGCCCGGAGCCGGACGCTGCGGCATCATGCCGGGGTTCGGACGCGGCATGCCGGACGGGGACGGGCCGCCGGGACGCGGACCGGCCGGACGGGGCATGCCGTCGGGACGCGGGGCACCACCCGGACGGGGGGCACCGGCACCCGGGGCGCCGGGCGCACCCGGACGCGGGGCACCACCGGGGCGCGGCGCGCCGGCACCGGGGGCACCGGCCGGACGCGGACGGTCGCCACCCGGACGGGGGGCACCGGCACCGGGGGCACCGGCCGGACGCGGACGGTCGCCACCCGGACGGGGACGCTCGCCCTGGGCACCCGGAGCGGCCGGACGCGCACCGGGCGCGGCCGGACGGCGGTCGCCGGGGCGGGCCATGCCGGTGGCGCTGCCCGAGGTGAACGGGTTGTTGCCCGGACGCGGGCCGGCCGGACGCGGGCCCGGACGGGCGCCGCCGGCGGCGGGCGCCGCCGGACGCTGGGCCTGCGGGGCCGGGCGCTGGGCCTGGGTCTCACCGGCCGGGGCCGGGGAGGAGAACTCGGCCGCCGGAGCAGCCGGGGCCGCCGGAGTCGCGGGGCGGGCCGCCGGGCGCGGGCCCGGGGTCGGCGCGCCCGC
>NZ_JBHXTG010000109.1:0-23030 GCF_042677465.1 Kitasatospora sp. NPDC127111 | reverse complement strand
CGGTCGCCCGGCGGGCGGCCTCGGCCGCGTCACCGCCGGCCTCGTCACCGGCCAAGGCCAGGACGATGCCGGGGGTGATCTCCCCCGCCTCGGTGACGGCGGCCACGTCGGCCAGATCGGCGAAGGAACGGACCGGCACGCCGGCCGCGTTCAGCGCCTCGGCCAGGCCGAAGCGGTCGGCGCCGATCAGCGCCCAGTCCCCGGACGGCACCGCCTGAGCACCGGAGACCGGAGCCCACTCGACGGCGAACAGGGCATCCGACACGGCCGGACCGGAGGCCTGGAGCTGATCGGCCGCCACCGGGCGGGTGATCAGCGAGGCCACCGACACCACCGGGGCACCCATCGCGTCCGCCGCCGTCAGCGTCAGGCTGCCCTGCGCGTCCCGGCGCAGCCGGGCCCGGAGAACAGAAGCGCCGGCCGCGTGCAGCTCCACGCCCGTCCAGGCGAACGGCAGCCGCACCTGACCCGGCTCGTCGGTCCCGGCGACCAGGGCGCTGGCCTGCAGCACCGCATCCAGCAGCGCCGGGTGCAGCCCGAACGCCCCCGCGTCCGCGGCCACGGACTCCGGGAGCGCGACCTCGGCGAACACGTCCTCGCCGCGGCGCCAGGCGGCGCGCAGCCCCCGGAACGCCGGGCCGTAACCGTACGGTCCCTCGGCAGCGGCATCGTACACGCCGGTGACGTCCACGACGGTGGCGCCGCGCGGAGGCCAGACCGCGAAGTCCTCCTCCGCGACCGCCGGCTCCCCGGCGGGGGCGACCACACCGCTCGCGTGCTGCGTCCACTCCTGCTGGGCGTCGGGGCGGGAGAAGATCTCGACCGTCCGGCGCCCGTCCGCATCGGCGTCGGCGTCCTCATCGGCGAGGACCACCTGGACCTGGACGCCGGAGCCGTCGGTGGGCAGGACGAGCGGCGCGTGCAGCGTCAGCTCCTCCAGCAGGCCGCAGCCCACCTGGTCCCCGGCACGCACGGCCAGCTCGACGAAGGCCGTACCGGGCAGGAGCACCGCCCCGCCGATCGCGTGGTCGGCCAGCCACGGATGCGTCCGCACGGACAGCCGCCCGGTGCAGACCAGGCCCGCGCCGCCGGCCAGCTCGACCGCCGCACCCAGCAGCGGGTGCCCGACCGCGCCCAGGCCCAGCGACACCGCGTCCCCGCCGATGGCCGGACCGGCCGCGCGCGGCCAGAACCGCTCGTGCTGGAAGGCGTAGGTCGGCAGCTCGATCCGCCCGGTGGCCGGCAGGACGGACGTCCAGTCGACCGGGGCCCCGCTGACGAACGCCTCGGCGAGCGAAGTGACCAGGCGGGTCGTACCGCCCTCGTCGCGGCGCAGGGTGCCGCAGACGGCCGCCGGGACGATGCCGGGGCCGGCCTCCTGGGCGACCTCTTCGAGGGTGTCGTTCATCGCGCCCATCAGCACCGGGTGCGGGGTGACCTCCACGAACAGCTGGTAGTTCTGGCCGGCGAGCGTCCGCACGGCGCGGTCGTAGTGCACCGTCGCGCGCAGGCTGGCGTACCAGTAGGCGGCGTCGAGCTCCTCGCCGGTCAGGGTCTCGCCCGTCATCGCGGAGACCATCGGGACGCGGCCGCGACGCGGGGCGATCCCGGCCAGGACGGAGGTGATCTCCTCCTCCAACCGGTCGACCTGAGCACTGTGCGAGGCGTAGTCGACCGCGACCATCCGGGCGCGCACGCCCTCGGCCTCGAACTCCGCCCTCAACTCCTCCAGCGCGTCCGGCTCGCCCGAAACCACCACCGCGGCAGGGCCGTTGACGGCCGCCAGGGAGAGCCGCTCACCGAAGCGGGCGATGCGCTCCTCCACCACGGCGGCCGACCGGCTCACCGACAGCATCCCGCCGAGACCGGCCAGCACCTTCAGCGACTGCGAGCGCAGCGCCACCACCCGGGCACCGTCCTCCAACGACAGCATCCCGGCCACCGTCGCCGCCGCGATCTCACCCTGCGAGTGACCCACCACCGCGTCCGGCGTGACACCCGCGGCCTCCCAGACCGCAGCGAGCGAGACCATCACGGCCCACAGCGCCGGCTGGACGACGTCCGCCGCCTTCATCTCCGGCGCACCCGGCGACCCGGCGAGCACCTCGTCCAACGACCAGTCCACGTAAGGCGCCAGCGCCGCCGCACACTCCGCCAGCCGCGCCGCGAACACCGGACTCACCGAAGCCAGTTCCCGGCCCATGCCGACCCACTGCGAACCCTGACCCGCGAACGCGAACACCGTCCGCACACCCGGCCGCGCCACACCAGAAACGACGGCACCACTGGGCACACCGGCCGCGAAGCTCTGCAGCCCCAACACCAGCTCCTCACGCCCGCCACCGACCACCACGGCCCGGTGCTCGAACACCGACCGCGTCGTCGCCAGCGACCACGCCACCTCGGCCGGCGCGAGCTCGGGCCGCGCGGCCACCCAGTCGGCCAGCCGCTCCGCCTGAGCCGTCAGGCCCTGAGCCGACCGGCCCGACACCAGCCAGGCCCCGGCCCCGCCGGGCTCGACCACCGGCGGAGCAGCGGCCGGCTCGACCACGTCGGCGCCATCCTCGACAGGGGCCTCGGCGGGAGCCTCCTCCAGTAGGACGTGGGCGTTGGTGCCGCTGATGCCGAACGAGGACACCCCCGCCCGGCGCGGACGCTCGCCCGCCGGCCAGGGCGTCGCCTCCGTCAGCAGCTCCACCTCACCGGCGGACCAGTCCACGTGCGGCGACGGCTCGTCGGCGTGCAGCGTCCGCGGCAGTTCGCCGTGTTGCAGCGCCAGCACCATCTTGATGACGCCCGCCACGCCGGCCGCGGCCTGGGTGTGCCCGATGTTCGACTTCACCGAACCGAGCCAGAGCGGCCGACCCTCCGGTCGCTCCTGCCCGTACGTCGCCAGCAGCGCCTGCGCCTCGATCGGGTCGCCCAGCGTCGTCCCCGTCCCGTGCGCCTCCACCACGTCCACGTCCGCGGCGGTCAGCCGGGCATTGGCGAGAGCCGCCCGGATCACCCGCTGCTGCGACGGGCCGTTCGGCGCCGTCAGACCGTTCGACGCACCGTCCTGGTTCACCGCCGAACCGCGCACCACCGCGAGCACCCGGTGCCCGTTGCGCCGGGCGTCCGACAGCCGTTCCAGGACCACCATGCCGGCGCCCTCGGCGAAGCCCATCCCGTCCGCCTGGGCGGAGAACGCCTTGCAGCGGCCGTCCGCCGCGAGGCCGCGCTGCTGGCTGAACCCGACGATCCCGTCGGGGGTGGCCATGACGGTCGCCCCGCCGGCGAGCGCCATCGAGCACTCGCCCGAGCGCAGCGCCTGGGCGGCCAGGTGGAGCGCCACCAGCGACGAGGAGCACGCCGTGTCGACCGTCACCGCCGGGCCCTCCAGGCCCAGCGCGTACGACACCCGGCCCGACATCACACTGGTGGCGAAGCCGGTCGTCAGGTGTCCTTCGGCGCCCTCGCTGCCGGTCGCCAGTCCGAGCCCGTAAGCCGACGCGAATCCGCCGACGAAGACGCCGGTCGGGCTGCCGCGCAGCGCGCCCGGGTCGATGCCGGCCCGCTCCAGCGCCTCCCAGGACGTCTCCAGCAGCTGCCGCTGCTGGGGGTCCATGGCCAGCGCCTCGCGCGGGCTGATGCCGAAGAACCCGGCGTCGAAGCCGCCGGCGTCGGCGACGAAGCCGCCCTCCTGGGTGTAGGAGGTGCCGACGCTCTCGGGGTCCGGGTCGTAGAGCCCCTCCACGTCCCAGCCGCGGTCGTCCGGGAAGCGGGAGATCGCGTCCGTCCCGGTGGCGAGCACCTGCCAGAACCCGTCGGGGTCGTTCACGTTGCCCGGGAACCGGCAGGCCATGCCGACGATCGCGATCGGCTCGTCGGATCCCGCCTCCGCCGGGCGGACCGGCAGGAGGTTCACGGGCTGCTCGTCGTCACCGACGAGCCGGGCCCGGAGGTGACCGGCGAGCGCGACCGGGTTGGGGTAGTCGAAGACGAGCGTGGCCGGCAGTCGCAGGCCGGTCGCGGTGCCGAGGCGGTTGCGCAGTTCGACGGCGGTGAGCGAGTCGAAGCCCAGGTCGGTGAAGGCCCGGGTGGACTCGATCGCCTCGGCGGAGCTGTGGCCCAGGACGGCCGCCACGTGGGTCCGGACCAGGTCGGTGAGCAGCCGCATCCGGTCCTGCTCGGACAGCCCGGCCAGCTGCTGGTTCAGCGAGTCCGCGCCGACGCCACCCGAGGCGGCGGTCCGACGGCCGGCCCCGGCGGTGACCAGGGTCCGCCACAGCGGCGGGACGTCCGCGCTGCGGGCGGCCTGCGCGCGCAGCCCGGCCAGGTCCAGCCGGGTCGCCACCAGCAGCGCCTCGGAGCGGGCGATCCCCTGGTCCAGCAGGGCCAGGCCCTCGGCCGCGCTCAGGGCCACGGCGCCGCCACGGGTCAGTCGGGCCCGGTCGGAGTCGGTGAGCTGCCCGGTGAGGCCGCTGACGTTCGCCCACAGGCCCCAGCCGAGGGACGTGCCGGGCAGTCCGGCCGCCCGGCGGTCGGCCGCCAGCGCGTCCAGGAAGGAGTTCGCCGCCACGTAGTTGCCCTGGCCGGGGACACCGAACGTCGCCGCGGCCGAGGAGAACAGCACGAAGTGCTCCAGGTCCAGGCCCCGGGTGAGCTCGTGCAGGTGCCACGCGCCGTCGGCCTTGGGCCGCATCACGGTGGCCACCCGCTCCGGGGTCAGCGACGCGATCGTGCCGTCGTCGAGGACACCGGCCGTGTGCACCACCGACCGCAGCGGACGCTCGGCCGGAACACCCGCGAGCAGCGCGGCCAGGGCGTCCCGGTCCGCCGTGTCACAGGCCACCACGTCGACCGACGCACCCAGCTCCGCCAGCCCCGCGGCCAGCACCGCCACCCCGGCGGCGGCCGGACCGGAACGGCTCGTCAGCACCAGCCCGTCCGCACGGCCCGTGGTCACCAGGTGCCGGGCGACGAGACCACCCAGCGTGCCCGTACCACCCGTCACCAGCGCCGAAGCCCCGCCCGTGCGGGGTGCGTGCAGGTCGGTGGGGACGGTGAGGACCAGCTTGCCGGTGTGGCGGGCCTGCTGCATGAAGCGGAACGCCTCGCGCGCCCGCCGCACGTCCCAGGCCCGCACCGGCAGCTTCGTCAGCTCACCGGCCGCCATCAGCTCGACGATCTCGCCGAGCATCGCGCCCATGCGCTCCGGCCCGGCCTCCCCGAGGTCGAAGGGCCGGTAGACGACACCGGGGTGCTCCGCCGCCAGGACGTCGGCGTCCCGGAGGTCGGTGCGGCCCATCTCGACGAACGCGCCGCCGCGCGGCAGCAGCCGCAGGGACGCGTCGATCAACTCGCCCGCCAGGGAGTTGACCACGATGTCGACACCGGCGCCACCGGTGGCGGCGAGGAACTCCGCCTCGAAGCCGGCGTTGCGGGACGAGGAGACGTGCGCCTCGTCCAGGCCCATCCCGGCCAGCACCGGCCACTTCGCCGGGCTCGCCGTCGCGAAGACCTCCAGACCCAGATGCCGGGCGATCTGCACCGCCGCCATGCCAACACCACCGGCGCCGGCGTGCACCAGCACCCGCTGGCCCGCCTTCGCGCCGGCCAGGTCCACCAGGGCGTACCAGGCCGTCATGAACGCCACCGGCACCGACGCGGCGTCGGCGTAGGACCAGCCGGCCGGGATCCGCACCAGCTGGCGCGCGTCCGTCACCACCACCGGCCCGAACCCGCCGGCGGCGACGCCCATCACGCGGTCGCCGACCGCCAGGCCGGTCACCTCGGCGCCGGTCTCCAGCACCGTTCCGGCGATCTCACTGCCCATCACCCCGCCGCCCGGGTACATGCCCAGGGCGATCAGCACGTCACGGAAGTTCAGCCCGGCCGTCCGGACCGCCACCCGGACCTGCCCGGCCTCCAGCCGGTCCCCCGCCTGTGGCACCGGCGCCGGCGTCAGGCCCTCCAGGGACCCACCCGCGTCCGGCTCCAGCCGCCACAGGCCGCCGCCCTCGGGCACCGCCAGGTCGCCCGCCGGGCGGGCCAGCCGCCGCCCGTAGACCGCCTCACCACGGACGGCCAGCTCCGACTCGCCACTGCCCAGGGCGGACGGCAGCACGGCCGCGGCCTGGTCTCCGCCGACGGGGAGATCCACGAGGACCAGCCGGCCCGGGTTCTCCGACTGCGCCGAGCGCAGCAGACCCCAGACCGCGGCGGCCGGCAGATCGGCGATCCGCTCACCGGCCGAGGCGGCCACACCGCCCAGGGTGACCACCACCAGCCGGGCCTCGGCCAGCCGCTCCTCGGCCAGCCAGTCCTGCACCAGGCCCAGGGACGCGCCGGTCACGCGGGCGGCGGCCTGCGCCGGGTTGCCACCGTTCTGCTCGTCGAGGTCATCGAGGTCATCGACGTCTTGTAGGTCATCGAGGTCGCCGACGCAGGCCAGGACCAGGGCGGGGTCGATCTCCCCCGCCTCCGTCGCGGCGGCGAGCTCGGCCGCCCCCGGGAAGGAACGGACCGGCACACCGGCCGTGCCCAGCGCCTCGGCCAGGCCGAAGCGGTCGGCGCCGATCAGCGCCCAGTCCCCGGCCGGGGCCTCGGCCCCGGCGATCGGGGTCCACTCGACGGTGAACAGGGCATCCGCCACCGCCGGGCCGGAGGCCTGGAGCTGATCCGCCGCCACCGGGCGGGTGATCAGCGAGGCCACCGACACCACCGGCTGACCTGCGGCGTCCGCCGCCGTCAGCGTCAGGCTGCCCTGCGCGTCCCGGCGCAGCCGGGCCCGCAGCACAGAAGCGCCGGCCGCGTGCAGCTCCACGCCCGTCCAGGCGAACGGCAGCCGCACCTGACCCGGCTCGCCCTCCTCGCCTCCGCCGACCAGGCCACTGGCCTGCAGCACCCCGTCCAGCAGCGCCGGGTGCAGCCCGAACGCCCCCGCGTCGGCCGCCACGGCCTCCGGCAGCGCCACCTCGGCGAAGAGCTCCTCGCCGCGGCGCCACACCGCCCGCAGCCCCTGGAACGCCGGGCCGTAGCCGTACGGGGTGTCGGCCAGCGACTCGTACATGCCGCTGACGTCCACCGCCGTGGCACCGCGCGGAGGCCAGACCGCGAAGTCCTCCTCCGCCACGGCCGTTCCCTCGGTGGGGGCGACCAGACCGCTCGCGTGCTGCACCCAGGCCTGCTGGGCGTCGGCGGCATCGGGACGGGAGAACACCTCGACCGTCCGACGCTCGTCCGCGTCGGCGGCGGCCACGACGACCTGGACCTGCACCCCGCCGCCGTCGGCGGGCAGGATCAGCGGTGCCTGCAGGGTCAGTTCCTCCAGCAGGCCGCAGCCCACCTGGTCCCCGGCGCGCACCACCAGCTCGACGAAACCGGTGCCTGGCAGGAGCACGGACCCGCCGATCGCGTGGTCGGCCAGCCACGGGTGCGTCCGCACGGACAGCCGCCCGGTGCAGACCAGACCCGCACCGCCGGCCAGCTCGACCGCCGCGCCCAGCAGCGGGTGCCCGACCGCGCCCAGGCCCAGCGACACCGCGTCCCCGCCGACGGTCGGCCCCGCGGCCGGCGGCCAGAACTGTTCGTGCTGGAAGGCGTAGGTCGGCAGCTCGATCCGCCCGCCGGCCGGCAGGACGGCCGCCCAGTTCACGGGCGCGCCGTTGACGAAGGCCTCGGCGAAGGAGGTGACCAGGCGCTGGGCACCGCCGTCGTCACGCCGCAGCGTGCCGCAGACGGCCGCCGGCGCGATGCCCGGGCCGGCCTCCTGGGCGACCTCTTCGAGGGTGTCGTTCATCGCGCCCAGCAGCACCGGGTGCGGGGTGACCTCCACGAACACCTGGTAGTTCTGGCTCGCCAGGGTGCGGACGGCGCGGTCGTAGTGCACGGTGGCCCGCAGGCTGGCGTACCAGTAGGCGGCGTCCAGCTCCTCGCCGGTCAGGGTCTCGCCCGTCATCGCCGAGACCATCGGGACGCGGCCGCGACGCGGGGCGATCCCGGCCAGGACGGAGGTGATCTCCTCCTCCAACCGGTCGACGTGAGCACTGTGCGAGGCGTAGTCGACCGCGACCATCCGGGCGCGCACGCCCTCGGCCTCGAACTCCGCCTTCAACTCCTCCAGCGCGTCCGGCTCGCCCGAAACCACCACCGCGGCAGGGCCGTTGACGGCCGCCAGGGAGAGCCGCTCGCCGAAGCGGGCGATGCGCTCCTCCACCACGGCGGCGGGCCGGCTCACCGACAGCATCCCGCCGAGACCGGCGAGGACCTTCAGCGACTGCGAGCGCAGCGCCACCACCCGGGCGCCGTCCTCCAGCGACAGCATCCCGGCCACCGTCGCCGCCGCGATCTCACCCTGCGAATGGCCCACCACCGCGTCCGGCGTGACACCCGCGGCCTCCCAGACCGCGGCGAGCGAGACCATCACGGCCCACAGCGCCGGCTGGACGACGTCCGCCGCCTCCAGGGCGGGAGCACCCTCCGCACCCGCCAGCACCTCGTCCAACGACCAGTCCACGTACGGCGCCAGCGCCGCCGCACACTCCGCCAGCCGCGCCGCGAACACCGGACTCACCGAAGCCAGTTCCCGGCCCATGCCGACCCACTGCGAACCCTGACCCGCGAACGCGAACACCGTCCGCGCACCCGGCCGCGCCACACCCGACACCACCGAACCCGACGGCACCCCGGCGGCCAGGCTCTGCAGCCCCGCCACCAGCTCCTCGTGGTCGGTGCCGACCACCACCGCGCGGTGCTCGAACACCGACCGCGTCGTCGCCAGCGACCACGCCACGTCCGCCGGCGCCGACTCCGGCCGCGCCACCGCCCACTCCCGCAGGCGGCCCGCCTGGGCCGTCAGCCCCTCGGCCGAGCGGCCCGACACCAGCCACGCGCCGGCACCCGACACCACCGGAGCCGTCTCCGGCACCTGGACGGCCTCGGCGGCCTCGGCGGCCCCGGTGGCGCCGCCCGCCGCGTCGTCCACGCCCGCGGCGTCCTCGGCCTCGGCCTCCGCGGCCGGGGCCTCCTCGACGATGACGTGCACGTTGGTGCCGCTGATGCCGAACGCCGACACACCGGCCCGGCGCACCCGCTCCCCGGCCGGCCACGGCACCGGCTCGTTCAGCAGCCTGATGTCGCCGGCCTCCCAGTCCACGTGCGAGGACGGAACGTCCGCGTACAGCGTCGGCGGAAGCTGCTCGTGCTGCAGCGCCAGCACCATCTTCATCACACCGGCCACACCGGCGGCGGCCTGCGTGTGGCCCAGGTTCGACTTCACCGATCCCAGCCACAGCGACCCGCGCTCGCCGCGGTCCTGACCGTACGTCGCCAGCAGCGCCTGCGCCTCGATCGGGTCGCCCAGCGTGGTGCCGGTGCCGTGCGCCTCGACCACGTCGACGTCGGCCGTCGACAGCCGGGAGTTGGCCAGCGCGGCGCGGATCACCCGCTGCTGCGAGGGGCCGTTCGGCGCGGTCAGGCCGTTGGACGCGCCGTCCTGGTTGATCGCCGAGCCGCGGATCACCGCGAGCACCGGGTGCCCGTTGCGCCGCGCGTCCGCGAGCCGCTCGACCACGAGCATGCCCGCGCCCTCGGCCATGCCCATGCCGTCGGCATCGTCCGAGAAGGCCTTGGACCGCCCGTCCTCGGCCAGACCGCGGGCGTGCGAGAACGCCAGGAACCCGTCCGGGCTCGCCATGATCGTGACACCGCCGGCCAGGGCCAGCGAGCACTCGCCCGAGCGCAGGGCCTGGGCGGCCAGGTGCAGCGCCACCAGCGAGGACGAGCACGCCGTGTCGATCGTCACCGCCGGGCCCTCCAGGCCCAGCGTGTAGGACACCCGGCCGGACAGCACGCTGGCCGCGTTGCCGGTCATCAGGTGGGCCCCGAGGCTCTCCACCTCCTCCTCGTCCGCCATGGTGACGGCGAGGTACGAGGAGCCGTAGCCGCCCACGAAGGCGCCGGTCTGGCTGCCCCGGAGCGTGGCCGGGTCGATCCCGGCGCGCTCCAGCGCCTCCCACGAGGTCTCCAGCAGCAGGCGCTGCTGCGGGTCCATCGCCAGCGCCTCACGCGGGCTGATGCCGAAGAAGCCGGCGTCGAAGCCGCTGGCGTCCTGGACGAACCCGCCCACCTGCGTGTACGAGGTGCCGATGTTGTCGACGTCCGGGTTGTACAGGGCGTCGAGGTCCCAGCCGCGGTCGGTCGGGAAGGTCGACAGCCCGTCCGTGCCCGTGGCGAGCATCCGCCACAGCTCCTCCGGGCTGGTCGCGCCGCCCGGGAAGCGGCAGGCCATGCCGACGATCGCGATCGGCTCGTCCATGGCCGGGGCCGCCGTCGTCGCCGGGCCGGCGGGCTCCGCGACGTCGGACAGGTCGCCGGCGAGCTGCTCGCGCAGCAGGGCGGCGAGCGCGACCGGGTTGGGGTAGTCGAACACCAGGGTGGCCGGCAGGCGCAGGCCGGTCGCCGGGTTCATCCGGTTCCGGAACTCGACCGCGATCAGCGAGTCGAAGCCGAGGTCGGTGAACGGACGGTTCGCCTCGATCGCGTCGCCGGAGGCGTGTCCGAGCACCGCGGCCGCGTGGGTGCGGACCAGGTCCAGCAGCACCCGGTCGCGCTCCGCGCCGGGGAGCCCGGCGAGCTGCTGCTTCAGCACCTCGGCGGCTCCGGTGCCGGTCGCTCCGGCGGCGGAGGTGACGGCCGCCCGGCGGGGCATGATCTCGTCGGCCAGCACCTGCCACAGCGCCGGGACGCCGGTCGCGGCCGCCTGCGCGCGCAGGGCGGCCTTGTCCAGCCGGGCCGGGACGAGGATGGCCTCGGCCCGCTCCAGGGCGAGGTCCAGCAGGGCCAGACCCTCGTGCTCGCTCAGCGCGGCGAGGCCCGAGCCGGTCATCCGTCGGAGCATCACCTCGTCGAGGTCGCGGCCGATGCCGGCCTCGGGCATCCAGGGGCCCCAGGCCAGCGCGGTGCCCGCCAGCCCGGCGGCCCGCCGGTGACCGGCCAGCGCGTCCAGGAAGGCGTTCGCCGCCGCGTAGTTGGCCTGGCCCGCGCCACCGAACGCCGCCGCCACCGAGGAGAACAGCACGAAGTGGTCGAGGTCCAGGCCCCGGGTGAGTTCGTGCAGGTGCCAGGCCGCGTCCACCTTGGGACGCATGACCGCCGCCACGCGCTCGGCGCTCAGCGAGTCCACCATGCCGTCGTCGATGATGCCCGCGGCGTGGAAGACGGAGCCCAGCGGGCAGTCGGCCGGGAGGGCGTCCAGCACGCCGGCCAGCGCGTCCCGGTCGGCCACGTCGCACGCGACCACCCGGACCCAGCCGCCCAGCGCGGCCACCTCGGCGGCCAGCGCGGCGGCGCCGGCGGCGCCCGGGCCCGAACGGCTGAGCAGCACGGCCCCGCCGGCCCGTCCGGTGGCCACCATGTGCTTGGCGACGACCCCGCCGAGCGTTCCGGTGCCGCCGGTGACGAGCACCGTGCGCGAGCCCTCGGCGTCCGGCCGCTCCGCCGTGCCCTCGGCCCGGTCGGGGACCACCAGGTCGCCCGACGGGCGGGTCAGGCGCCGGCCGTAGCCCTTCCGGTCCCGGACGGCCACCTCCGGCTCACCGCTGCCCAGCACGGTCGGCAGCGCCGCCACCTCGCCCTCGCCGCCGGCGGCGGGGAGGTCGGCCAGGACGAACCGGCCGGGGTTCTCCAGCTGGGCCGAGCGCAGCAGGCCCCAGACGGCGCCGGCGGCCGGGTCCGTCACGTGGTCGCCGGCCTGCACGGCCATGCCGCCACGGGTGACGACCACCAGCTCCGCGGCCTCCAGCTCCGGTGCGCCCAGCCACTCCTGCGCCAGTCGCAGCGCCTCGCCGGCGACCTGCCGGGCGGCCACGGTCACGCCGTCGGCGCCTTCGCCGCTCACGCACGCGAGCACCACGCGGGGGACGGTCTCCCCCTCGGCGGTGGCGGCGGCCAGCTCGGCGATGCCGGCGTAGCCGCGCACCGGGACGCCGGCGGCGGCCAGCTGCCCGGCCAGGTCGAAGCGGTCGGCGCCGACCAGCGCCCACGGCCCGTCCAGGACCGCGCCCTGGGCCAGCGGGGCCCACTCGACGGTGAAGAACGCGTCGCGGATCCACTCGTCGCCGGACGCCCGCAGCTGGTCCGGCGACACCGGACGGGTGATCAGCGAGGCCACCGACACCACCGGGGCGCCCGTGGCGTCCGCCGCCGTCAGCGTCAGGCCGCCCTGGGCGTCGCGGCGCAGCCGGGCCCGCAGGACCGGCGCCCCGGCGGCGTGCAGCTCCACGCCCGTCCAGGCGAACGGCATCCGGATCTGGCCCTGTTCGCCGTCCCCGGACTCCTGTGCGTCGGCCGCCTCGGCCACCACGCCGGCGAGCAGCGCGGCGTCCAGCAGCACCGGGTGCAGCCCGTACGCGCCGGCGTCCCCGGCCTCCTCGGGCAGGGCCACCTCGGCGAAGACGTCCTCGCCGCGGCGCCAGACGGCCTGCAGGCCCTGGAACGCCGGGCCGTAGATGTCGGCCAGGTGCACGGTGTACAGGTCGGTGATGTCGAGCGCCTCGGCCCCGCGCGGCGGCCAGACGGCGAGGTCCTCCTCCGCCCGGACGGCGGCCCGGGCGGGGGCGATCACCGCGGCGGCGTGCTTCACCCAGACCGGCTCCTCCTCGGGGCGGTCGGGGCGGGAGAACACGTCGACCTGGCGCCGGCCCTCGTCGTCGGCCGGGGCCACGACCACCTGGACCTGGACGCCGGCGCCGTCCGCGGGCAGGACGAGCGGCGCCTGCAGCGTCAGCTCCTCCATCAGCGAGCAGCCCACCTGGTGGCCGGCGCTCACCACCATCTCGACGAAGCCGGTGCCCGGCAGCAGGACCACGCCGCCGACCGCGTGGTCGGCCAGCCAGGCGTGCGTGCGCAGCGACAGCCGTCCGGTGCACACCAGCTCGGCCTCGCCGGCCAGTTCGACGACGGCGCGCAGCAGCGGGTGGCTCACGGAGCCCAGGCCCAGCGAGGCCGGGTCCCCGTCGCCGGCCTTGGCCGCGCCGGGCAGCGCGAGCATGCCCTTCGGCCAGTACCGCTCGTGGCGGAAGGCGTAGGTGGGCAGTTCGACCCGGTCGGCGGCGGGCAGGACCTTGGCCCAGTCCACGGCGACGCCGGCCACGAAGGCCTCGGCGAGCGAGGTGAGCAGGCGCGTCGCCCCGCCGTCGTCGCGGCGCAGGGTGCCGCAGACCGCCCCGGGCTTGACGGCCGGGCCGGCGTCGGCGGCGGCCTCCTCCAGGGTGTCGGTCATCGGCGCGATCAGCACCGGGTGCGGGGAGACCTCGATGAACACCTGGTGGTCCAGGCGGGCCAGGGTGCGCACCGCCTGCTCGAACCGGACGGTGGCCCGCAGGCTGGCGTACCAGTACCCGGCGTCGAGCTCCTCGCCGTCGAGCAGCTCGCCGGTGACCGCGGAGACCATCGGTATCCGTCCCGCGCGCGGGGTCACGCCGGCCAGCAGGGAGGTGATCTCCTCCTCCAGCCGCTCCACCTGCGCGCAGTGCGAGGCGTAGTCGACCGCGACCATCCGCTGGCGCACGCCCTCGGCCTGCAGTTCCTCCTGCAGTTCCCGCAGGGCGGCCGCCTCGCCGGAGACCACCACCGCGGAGGGGCCGTTGACGCAGGCCAGGGAGAGCCGGCCGTCCCAGCGGTCCAGCCGCTCCGTCACCCGGGCGACGGGCTCGGTGACCGACAGCATCCCGCCGATGCCGGTGATCGCCCGCAGGGCCTGGGAGCGCAGGGCGACGACCTTGGCGCCGTCCTCCAGGCTCAGCATGCCGGCGACGGTGGCCGCGGCGATCTCGCCCTGCGAGTGGCCGACGACCGCGTCGGGCGTGACGCCCGCGGCCTCCCACACGGCGGCGAGCGACACCATGACCGCCCACAGCACGGGCTGCACGACGTCGGCGGCCTCCAGGGCGGGCGCGCCCTCGGCGCCGGCCAGCACGTCGTCGAGCGACCAGTCCACGTACGGCGTCAGGGCCTGCGCGCACTCGGCCAGCCGCGCGGCGAACACCTCGCTGCAGGAGGCGAGTTCCCGGGCCATGCCGAGCCACTGCGAGCCCTGGCCGGGGAAGACGAAGACCGACCGGGCGCTGGCGTGCGCCACGCCCGAGACGACCGAGGCGTTCTGCAGGCCGCCGGCCAACTGGCCGAGGCCGCCCATGAGTTCGGCGCGGTCCGCGCCGAGCACCACGGAGCGGTGCTCGAAGGCGGCGCGGGTGGTGGCCAGCGACCAGGCCACCTCGGCGGGCTCCAGCGCCGGCCGGGCGGAGAGCCAGTCGCGCAGGCGGTCCGCCTGGGCGGTCAGTCCGTCCGCCGAGCGGCCGGACACCAGCCACGCCGCGGCGCCCGACACGACCGGCGCCACGGCCTGCGGGGCGCTCTGCTCGGCCGGGGCGTCCGCGTCGGCGGCCTCCGCGGACTCGGCCTCCTCGGCCGGGGCCTCCTCGATGATGACGTGCGCGTTGGTGCCGCTGACGCCGAACGAGGAGACGCCGCCGCGGCGCACCCGCTCGCCGACGGGCCAGGCCTCGGCCTCGTTCAGCAGCCGGACGTCACCGGCCGACCAGTCGATGTGCGGCGACGGCTCCTGCGCGTGCAGCGTCCGCGGCATCCGCTGGTTCTGCAGCGCCAGCACCATCTTGATGACACCGGCGACGCCGGCCGCGGCCTGGGTGTGCCCGATGTTGGACTTCACCGAGCCGAGGAAGACCGGGCGGTCCTCCGGGCGGCCCTGGCCGTAGGTGGCGATCACGGCCTGCGCCTCGATCGGGTCGCCCAGCGTGGTGCCGGTGCCGTGCGCCTCGACCACGTCGACGTCGGCCGGGGACAGCCGGGAGTTGGCCAGCGCGGCGCGGATCACCCGCTGCTGCGAGGGGCCGTTCGGCGCCGCCAGGCCGTTGGACGCGCCGTCCTGGTTGATCGCCGAGCCGCGGATCACCGCGAGCACCGGGTGCCCGTTGCGCCGCGCGTCGGACAGCCGCTCCAGGACGACCATGCCGGCGCCCTCGGCGATGCCCATGCCGTCGGCGTCCGCCGAGAACGCCTTGCAGCGCCCGTCGTGGGCCAGCCCGAGCTGCTTGGAGAACTGGGTGAACATGATCGGAATGGCGGTCACCGTGACACCGCCGGCCAGCGCCAGCGAGCACTCGCCCGAGCGCACCGCCTGGGCCGCGAGGTGCAGCGCCACCAGCGACGACGAGCAGGCGGTGTCCACGGTCACCGCGGGGCCTTCGAGGCCCAGCGAGTACGACACCCGGCCGGAGATGACGCTGGTCGAGGTCCCGGTCATCAGGTGGACGTCGAGGTCCTCGTCCGTGCCGAAGCCGTACCCGGACAGCGCGGCGCCGGCGAACACGCCGGTCAGCGAACCGCGCAGCGAGGTCGGGTCGATGCCGGCCCGCTCCAGCGCCTCCCAGCACACCTCCAGCAGCACGCGCTGCTGCGGGTCCATCGCCACCGCTTCGCGCGGGCTGACGCCGAAGAATCCCGCGTCGAATCCGCTGGCGTCCGCGATGAATCCGGCCTCGCGCACCTGCGAAATGCCGTCCGGGTCCTCCGCGTAGAGTTCCTCGATGTCCCAGCCGCGGTCGGTCGGAATTCCGGCGACCCCGTCGCGGCCGTTGGCCAGCAGGTTCCAGAAGTCCTCCGGGGCCTGGATTCCGCCGGGATAACGGCAGCCGATGCCGACGATCGCAATCGGCTCGTGGCTGCGCTCCTCCACCTCACGCAGGCGCTGACGCGTGTTGTAGAGGTCGGTCGTCACCCATTTGAGGTAGTCGCGGAGAGTCTCTTCGTTCGCCATCGGATCTCACCATTCCAGTTCGTGAAACGCAAGCCTGCTATCCGCAAGCACGGACAACCACTTACCTGCCGAGTTCCTTGTGGATGAACTCGAATATCTCGTCGTCCGTTGCGGACCCGATCTTCTCCGCGACCGCCTGGGTTTCCGCCGGGGCGCCGGCCTCCATCCACTGGGAAAGGAGCCCCTGCAGGCGATCGGTGATCAATTGATGCGTCTTCTCGTCCGGCGCCGCCCCGGTCAGCAGCGACCCGAGCCGGTCGACCTCCTCCACCAGGGACACCGGGCCGGACCCGTCCTGGAACTCCTCGCTCCAGAGGTACTCGGCCAGCACCACCGGGGTGGGGCAGTCGAACAGCAGCGTGGCCGGCAGCTGGAGGCCGGTGGCGGTGCTGAGCCGGTTGCGCAGCTCGACCGAGGTCAGCGAGTCGAAGCCCAGGTCGCTGAACGCCCGGGTGGCCTCAACGGCCTCGGCCGACGCGTAGTCGAGCACCGCGGCCGCCTGCGCCTGGACCAGCTTGACCAGCGCCCGGGTCTGCTCGGCCCGTGAGAGGCCCGCCAGTTGCTGCTTCAGGGACGCGCCCGCGTCCGGGTCGGCGGCGGTGTCGGCCCCTTCGCCGGCCAGCGCCGCGACGACCTCGGGCAGGCCCTCGATCAGCGGGCTGGGCCGGCGCAGCGTGAACGGCGGGGCGAACCGCGCCCAGTCCACGTCCGCGACCGTGACCGACCCCTCGCGGCCGTCCAGGATCTGGGCGAGCGCCTGGACGGCGTGGTCCTCGTCCATCACCATCAGACCGCCCCGCGCCATCCACGCGGCGGTGTCGGCGTCGGTCATGCCGCCGCCGCCCCACGGCCCCCAGGCCACCGAGGTGGCGGGCAGGCCCTGGGCCCGGCGCCGCTCGGCCAGGCCGTCCAGGAAGGTGTTGGCCGCGGCGTAGGCGGGCTGGACGCTGCTGCCCCAGGTCGCCGAGATCGACGAGAAGAGCACGAACGCGTCCAGGTCCAGACCCCTGGTCAGCTCGTCCAGGTGCACGGCGCCGGCGGCCTTGGCGGCCAGCACCGCGGCCGTCTCGGCCAGGTCGGTGTCCTCCACCGTGGTCGCCTGCCCGATGCCGGCGGTGTGCATCACCGTCGACAGCGCGGGGCCGGTCGTACCGATCCGGTGGAGCAGGCCGGCCAGGCCGGCCCGGTCGGCCGCGTCGCAGGCGACGACGTCCACGTCGCTGCCCCGGGCCGCCAGGTCGGCGACCGCCGCGGCGAGACCGGCGGCGGCCGGGCCGGACCGGCTGGTCAGCACGAGCCGCCGGGCGCCCCGGCCGGCCAGCCAGCGGGCCACGTGCCCGCCGATCGCACCGGTGCCGCCGGTGACCAGGACGGTCCCGCCGGGCGTCCACTCCCGGTCCGCCGGACGGGGGTGGGGAGCCCGGGTCAGCCGCCGGGCCAGGATCCCGGCCGGACGGACCGCCACCTGGTCCTCACCGCAGCCGGCCAGCACCGCGGCCAGCCGTCCCGCGGTCTGCTCGTCGACCGTGCCGGGAAGGTCGACCAACCCGCCCCAGCGGTCCGGGTGTTCCAGCGCCACGACGCGGCCCAGACCCCAGACCTGCGTCTGCACCGGGCTGGCCGGGCCCTCGCCCGGCCCGCCGGCCACCACACCGGACGTGACCACCCACAGCGGCGCGCCCACCTCGGCGGCGCCCAGCGCCTGCACCAGGGTCAGCGTCGCGGCGAGGCCGCGGGGCACCACCGGGTGCTCCGGCACGGACGTCTCGTCCAGGGCCAGCAGCGACAGCACCCCGGTGAAGCCGGACTCCGGCAGCACCTCGCGGATCCGCTCGGCCGTCCGCTTCCGGTCCTCGTCGGCCGTGGTCTCCAGGACGACGGGCTCGGCACCACGGGCGGCCAGCGCCGCCGTGCACTGCCGGGCGAGGTCGGCGTCGGCGTGTCCGGCGGGGAGCACGACCAGCCACGGCCCGGACAGCCGGGCGGGGGCGGGGTCCGCGACGGGCGCCCAGGTGACCCGGTAGCGCCAGTTCTCGGTCACCGAACGGTCCTGCTCCCGGCGTCGCCAGGAGGCCAGCGCGGGCAGGACGGCGCCGAGTTGCTTCTGGTCCTCGATCGCCAGGGTGTCGGCGAGCCGGGCCAGGTCGCCGCCCTCGACGGCGGCCCAGAACCGGGCCTCGGCGGCCGTGCTCGCACCGTCGCCGCCCATCGGGGACGCCGCCCCGGCGGCCTGCAGCCAGTAGTGCTGGTGCTGGAAGGCGTAGGTCGGCAGCTCGACCGGCTCGGCGGCGGGCAGGACGGTCTTCCAGTCGACGGGCAGGCCGCCGACGTGGGCCTGCGCCAGCGCGGTGACCAGACGCGTGGCACCACCGTTGTCGCGCTCCAGCGAGCCCACGCTGAGGACGTCGATGCCGGCGTCCTCGGCGGTCTCGGTGACGGAGGCGGTCAGGACGGGGTGCGTGGACACCTCGACGAACGCGCCGTAGCCCCCGCCGAGGAGCGTGCGGACGGCCTCCTCGAAGCGGACCATCCGCCGCAGGTTCGCGTACCAGTAGCCGGCGTCCACCTCGCTGCCGGACAGCCACTCGCCGGTGACCGTGGAGATCATCGGCACCCGGCCCGGCTGCGGGGTGATCCCGGCCAGCTCCTTCTCCAGCACGGCGGCCAGCGGCTCGACCGCCGGCGAGTGCGCCACGAAGTCCGTCTCCGGGATCCGCCAGCGCAGCACCTTGCGCGAGGCCAGCTCACGCTCGAACTCCGACAGCGCGTCCGGCTCGCCGGAGACCACGACCGCCGCCGGGCCGTTGACCGCGGCCACCGACAGGCGCTCGCCCCAGCCCTCGACGATCTCGCGCACGGCCGGCGAGGGCATCACGACCGAGACCATCGAGCCCTGGATGGCCAGGCTCGACAGCGCCCGGGCCCGGACGGTCACCACGCGGGCGCCGTCCTCCAGGGACAGCATCCCGGCGACGGTGGCCGCCGCGATCTCGCCCTGCGAGTGGCCCAGGACGGCGTCCGGCCGGACACCGGCGGCCTCCCAGACGGCCGCCAGCGACACCATGATCGCCCACAGCACCGGCTGCACCACGTCGGCCGAGTCCAGACCCGGAGCGCCCTCCGCCCCGGCCAGCACCTCGGACAGCGACCACGGGACGTGCGGCGCCAGCGCCGCCCCGCACTCCGCCAGCCGCGCCGCGAAGACCGGGCTCGACTGCGCCAACTCGCGGCCCATGCCGACCCACTGGGCCCCCTGACCGGCGAACACGAACGCCGTCCGGCTCCCGGTCCGGGCCACGCCCGACACCACGGAGGCGGCCGGAGCGCCGAGGGCCAGGCCCTCCAGGCCCGACGCCAGCTCGTCACGCCCGCCACCGACCACGACGGCCCGGTGCTCGAAGGCCGAACGCGTCGCCGCCAGCGACCACGCCACCTCCGCCGGCGTCAGCTCCGGCCGCGCCGCCACCCAGTCCCGCAGCCGCGCCGCCTGAGCCGTCAGCCCCCGGGCCGACCGGCCCGACACCAGCCACGCGGCCGGCGCGTCCTCGACCACCACGGCCGACCGGACCTCGTCCCTCGGCTCCTCCGGAGCCCCGGCCTCCGGGGCCTCCCCGGCCGGAGCCTCCTCCAGGATGAGGTGCGCGTTGGTGCCGCTCATGCCGAACGACGAGATGCCGGCCCGACGCACCCGGTTCTCGGCCGACCACGGCACCGCCTCGGTCAGCAGCTCCACCTCACCGGCCGACCAGTCGATGTGCGGGGAACGCTCGGCCGCGTGCAGCGTCGCCGGCAGCTCCCGGTGCCGCAGCGCCATCACCATCTTGATCACACCGGCCACACCGGCGGCCGCCTGGGTGTGCCCGATGTTCGACTTCACCGAGCCCAGCCGCAGCGGCCCGTTGCCGCCGCGCTCCTGGCCGTAGGTCGCGAGCAGCGCCTGCGCCTCGATCGGGTCCCCGAGCGGGGTACCCGTCCCGTGCGCCTCCACCACGTCGACCTCGTCGGCGCGGACCCCGGCGTTGGCCAGCGCCGCCCGGATCACCCGCTGCTGCGACGGCCCGTTCGGCGCCGTCAGACCGTTGGACGCACCGTCCTGGTTGGTGGCACTGCCGCGGATCACCGCGAGCACCTGGTGCCCGTTGCGCCGGGCGTCCGACAGCCGCTCCACGACGAGCATGCCCGCGCCCTCGCCCAGGCCCATGCCGTCGGCCGCCGCCGAGAACGGCTTGCACCGTCCGTCCGGCGCCAGCCCCATCTGCCGGCTGAACTGGTCGAACAGCAGCGGGTTGGCCGCCACCATGACGCCGCCCGCCAGGGCCAGCGTGCACTCCCCGGAACGCACCGCCTGGCAGGCGAGGTGCAGCGCCACCAGGGACGACGAGCAGGCCGTGTCGACCGTCACCGCCGGGCCCTCCAGGCCCAGCACGTACGACACCCGGCCGGACACGACACTGGTCGAGATCCCGGTGACGAGGTGCCCGTCGAGCTCGCCCTGCAGGCCGGAGCTCCAGCCGTACCCGGAGGCGGACGCGCCCGCGAACACGCCCGTCGCCGACCCGCGCAGCGCCGCGGGGTCGAGACCGGCCCGCTCCAGCGCCTCCCAGGCCACCTCCAGCAGCAGCCGCTGCTGCGGGTCCATCGACACGGCCTCGCGCGGGCTGATCCCGAAGAACCCCGCGTCGAAACCGGTCGCGTCGTAGACGAAGCCGCCCGCCCGGACGGGCCCGCCCTCGGCGGCGTCGCCGCGGCCCTCGATGACCCAGCCCCGGTCCTCCGGCAGGACGGAGATGGCGTCGGTCCCGGCGGTCACCAGGTCCCACAGCTCCTCCGGACCGGTCACCCCGCCCGGGTACCGGCACGCCATGCCGACGATCGCCAGCGGCTCGTCGGTCGCCGCCGCCACGACCGGGGCGGCCTGCGCGCCGTCGGGGACGCCCGCCAGCTGCGCCAGCAGGAACTCGGCGGCGGCGGTGGGCGTCGGGGCGTCGAACATCAGCGTCGCGGGCAGCTGGAGGCCGGTGGCGGTGCTGAGCCGGTTGCGCAGCTCGACCGAGGTCAGCGAGTCGAAGCCCAGGTCACTGAAGGCCCGGGTGGCCTCGACGGCCTCGGGCGACGCGTAGTCGAGCACCGCGGCCGCCTGGGTCTGGACCAGGTTGACCAGCATCCGGTTCTGCTCGATGCGCGGCAGGCCCGCCAGCCGCTGCTTCCAGGACGCGCTCGCGTCCGCGCCGCCGGCCTGGTCGGCCCCGGTCGCGGCGGCCGGCAGGTCACCGGCCAGGGCCTGCCGGACCTCCGGCAGGTTCTCGATCAGCGGGCTGGGCCGGCGCAGCGTGAACGGCGGGGCGAACCGCGCCCAGTCGATGTCGGCGACCGTCAGCTGTTCCTCGCCGCCGTCCAGGATCTGGGCCAGTGCCCGGACGGCCCGGTCCTCGTCCATGACGATCAGTCCGCGGCGGCTGCCCTGCGCGGCGCCCGCCTCGTCGGTCATGCCGCCGCCGCCCCACGAACCCCAGGCGATCGAGGTCGCGGTCCGGCCCTGCGCCCGGCGGTACTCGGCCAGGCCGTCCAGGAAGGTGTTGGCCGCGGCGTAGGCGGGCTGGAGACCACTGCCCCAGGTCGCCGCGATCGAGGAGAAGAGGACGAAGGCGTCGAGGTCCAGATCGGCGGTCAGCTCGTCCAGGTGCACGGCGCCGGCGGCCTTGGCGGCCAGCACCGCGGCCGTCTCGGCCAGGTCGGTCTCGTGCACGGTGGAGTGCTGGACGACACCGGCGGTGTGGAACACCGCGGACAGCGCGGGGCCGTCCGCCGCGATCCGGTCGAGCACCCCGGCCAGCTGGGACCGGTCGGCCGCGTCGCAGGCCACCACGTCCACCCGGCTGCCCCGGGCCGCCAGTTCGGCGACCTTCGCGGCGAGACCGGTGGCGGCGGCCCCGGACCGGCTGGTCAGCACGAGCCGCCGCGCGCCGCGCCCGGTCAGCCACCGGGCCACGTGCCCGGCGATCGCACCGGTGCCACCGGTGATCAGGACACTGCCACCGGGCGTCCACTCCCCGGAGGTGCCGCGCGGCTGCCCGGCCCTGGTGAGCCGGCGGCCGAAGACCGCCGCCGGACGGATCGCGACCTGGTCCTCGCCACAGCCGGCGAGCACCGCGACCAGCCGGGCCGCGGCCTGCTCGTCGAAGGCGGCCGGAAGGTCGATCAACCCGCCCCAGCGGTCGGGGTGTTCCAGGCCGACGACCCGGCCGAAGCCCCAGATCTGGGTCTGCAGCGGGTTGCTCAGCGCCTCGCCCGGCGTCGCCGCGACGGCGCCGCGGGTGAGCAGCCACAGCGGGGCGTCGATGCCCGCGTCGCCGAGCGCCTGCACCGCGGCCAGCGTGGTGGCGAAGCCCCGGGGAACCGCCGGGTGCCCGGGCACGGGCGTCTCGTCCAGGGCCAGCAGCGAGACGATGCCGGCCGGCGCCGCGGTGTCCTGCGACGGCTCGCCGTCCTGCGGCGCCGCGGTGTCCTGCAGTGCCGCGGTGTCCTGCAGTGCCGCGCCGATGACGGCCGCCACGTCGCGCCGGTCCACGGCGTCGGCCGGCAGCTCGGCGACCGTGACCTCCGCGCCGCGGGCGGCCAGCGCCCGGACGCAGGACCGCGTCAGCTCGTCGTCGGCCCGGTCGGCGAGCACCAGCCAGCGGCCGGTGAGCGCGGCGGAGTCGGCGTCCGCGACCGGCGCCCAGGTCACCCGGTAGCGCCAGCCCTCCGTCGCCGAGCGGTCGCGCTCGCGGCGGCGCCAGGAGGTCAGCGCCTCCAGCACCTCACCGAGGGAGCGCTGGTCGTCCAGCTCCAGGACCTCGGCGATGTGGGCCAGGTCGCCGCCCTCGACGGCGGCCCAGAACCGGGCCTCGGCGGCCGTGCCCGAGCCGTCGCCCCCGGTGGGGGTCACGCCCGTGGCCGCGGGCTCCAGCCAGTACCGCTGGTGCTGGAAGGCGTAGGTCGGCAGGTCCACCTGACCGGCGGCCGGCAGGACGGTCTTCCAGTCGACGGGCAGACCGCCGACGTAGGCCTGCGCGAGAGCGGTGAGCAGACGGGCGGCGCCCGCGTTGTCACGCTCCAGCGTGCCCACCGTCAAGACGTCGGCGATGCCCGCGTCCTCAGCCGTCTCGGTCACCGACGCGGTCAGCACCGGGTGCGGGGACACCTCGACGAACGCGCCGTAACCCCCGCC
>NZ_JBHXTG010000108.1:5811-23087 GCF_042677465.1 Kitasatospora sp. NPDC127111 | reverse complement strand
AGATCTAAACACCCTAAATAGAGCGCCCCGCGTCAAAAGTTTATATGCCCCCGGTCGACCACCGTCCGCAGCTTGCCGCTGGTGGGCGTCCGTTCGAAGGCGGCGGAGCCGACGGTCTCGACCGTGCAGTCGAGCAGCCCCTCGGCCACGGCCGAGCCCAGTTCGGGGATGGCGGCCAGGAACGCGGCGCGGGCGGCCGCGGCGTCCCGGGCGTACCGCTCGTCGAGCCGGACGACGGCCCGCTCGCGGCCCTCGCCGGCGTCCAGGACCAGCTGGAGCTCGCCCCGGTAGCCGAGCTCCTCCTCCGCCACCGCGATGAAGCGCCGCACGTTGAGGAAGTACGTGCCGACCCGGACGACGTCCCCGTACCGGCCGAGGAGCTCGATGCGGGGGGTGTGGCTGCCGCAGGGGCAGACGCCCTCGACCGCGCGGCCGAGGTCGCCGATCTGGTACCGCTCCAGGCGCTGTCCGGCCCGGGTGCGGCTGGTGAAGACCAGGCGGCCCGGCTGCCCGGCGGACACCGGTCGGTCGGCCTCCGGAGCGAGGATCTCCAGGGTGTGCAGGTCGGTCAGGACGTGGTGGACCGAGCCCTCGGCGTGGGTGCACTGGTAGCCGAGCGGCCCGAGGTCGGTGCTGCCGTACGCCGCCGAGCGGATCACCTCGACGCCGAACTCCTCGGTGAGCACCCGGCGCTGTTCCGCCGTGAAGTGCTCGCCGCCGTAGAACACCTTGCGGATGCCGCCGTACGCGCGCAGCGCGGCGCCCTGGTCGTGGAACAGCTGCCAGAGGTAGGACGGCATGCCGAACACGGTGTCCGCCCCGTGCGTCACCAGCGCCTCGGCGGTGGCGGCGTGGTCGGGACCGGCGGCGATCGGGAGCTGGGTGGCGTTGAGGCGCTCCAGGATCGAGAAGAAGCTGATGAAGCTCCCGTACATGCCGCCGCAGTAGAACAGGTTGGCGGCGCGGTCCCGGGCGGGGTCGAACCCGGCGGCGAGCAGGCCGTCGGCGGCGGCCCGCATCTGGGTGTCGTAGTCGGCGTTGGTGAACACCGACAGGGCCGGGGCCCCGGTGCTGCCGCCGCTGCGGAAGTGCAGGTGGGCGTGGTCCGGCGCGAGGGTCCGCAGCTGCTCCTGCACCCCGGCCTTGTCCAACAGCGGGCCGCTCGGCGCGGCGGGGAGGACGGCCGGGGCCGCCAGGTCGTCCAGGCAGGCGGTGGTGGCGAAGGCCGCGTCGGCCCGGACGCTGACGCGGCGGCTGTAGCGCTGGAGCGCGTAGACGCCGTCGTGGGGTTCGCCGTGGTAGCTGTCGAGCATCCCGCCGACCGGGGTGACCCGCAGCACGCCGGCGGCGAGCACGGCCCGCGACAGCCGGGCGACGTCGGCGCGGCTGCCGCCGATCGCGGCGGTCTGCAGGTACCGGCGCATCGGGCGCAGCACGGTCATGACGGAGGCGCGGGGCAGCGGCTTGACCCAGACGCTGCGGTGGAGCGGCGAGGCGGCCAGGGCGGGGCGGGTGTCGGCGAGGACGCGCCAGGAGCCGTCCTCGGCGGCCAGCACCCGGGTGAGGCCGAGGTGTTCCTCCAGCCGGGCGATCAGTTCGGTGGTGGTGATCTCGGCGTGCTCGGCCGGGTCGAGTCCGGGCCGGGGAAGCCCGGCGGACGCTTCGGCGAGGTGGGTCGCGAAGCGCTCGGCGAAGGCGAACAGCTCGTCCCGGTCCTCGGTGTCGAGGTAGACCACCTGGGGGCTGGAGCAGGCCTGCTGTTCGAAGCGGCAGACGTCGGCGGCGAGCGCGTCCAGGGTCGGCCGGTCCGACCAGGCGTCACGGGTCAGGTAGGCGAAGGAGACCCGGTGCCCCCACTCGACCAACCGGCAGCCGGCCGGAACCAGTTCGGAGACCGAGCGGACGGCGTCCTCGCCGCCCCAGACCGCCACCGCGTCGGCGGGCTCGCACAGCAGCCGCAGCCACTCGGTGCGGGCGGAGGGGAAGCGGAGCGCGACGATCCTGCGGGCCAGGGCACCGGTCGGGTCGGCGGCGGCCAGCTCGGCGAGCAGGTGCTGGGCGAGCGGCGTGTCGGCGCTGCTGGTCTTCAGCACGTTGAGGTTGCCGGTGAGCAGGCCCTCGATCACGCTCAGCGGGGCCACGGCGGCGGCGTTGCCGGGGGCGATGTGGACCAGGAGCCCGACCGGCGCCCACGCCTCGAAGGTGGTCTCGCGCGCGTCGGGCCGGGTGAGCCGCTCGGGACGCGGTCCGCCGAGCTCGCGACGGAGCTTGCGTTCCAGGGCCGGGCGGGTGATCGCGCCGGCGATCTCGGTGAGCGTCGCCGCCGCTTCGGCCGGGTCGACGCCGCCACCGGTGAGCTCGGCGAGGAGGCGGGCGCGGACCGGGCCGTCCGAGGTGCCGAGGGCGTCGGCGAGGTGCTGGCAGGCGCTCAGCACCAGTTCGGTGGGCAGCGGTTCGGCCAGGGTCCGCGCGGCGAGCACGGGCAGTTCGGCCAGCCGCCGGGCGGCCTCGTCGTCGTCGATGAACGAGCCCTGCCAGAAGTGGGGTGCGGCGGCCACGGCGGTCCCGTCGGCGGCCACGGCGGTCACGGCGTTCCCGTCGGCGGTCACGGCGGTCCCTTGGGCGGCCACGGCGGGCCCTTCGGCGGTCACGGCAATCCGTTCGGTGGTCACGACATTCCCTTCAGGAGTTCGGCGGCGGCCGCCGCGCAGTTGCGGTTCCGGCTGACCCCGGCGCGGCCGTGGACGGTGAACCAGGGGGTGGGCAGCGGGCAGGGGCATTCCCCCGCGGGGTGCAGCGAGGCGAGGTCGCCCATGACGACGCTCTGCGCCGGCACCGAGGTGATGTACGGGGAGACCAGGTGGAGGAAACCGCGGTCGCCGTACGGCAGCGGCTCCAGGGTGCGGGTGTCGCGCACGGCCGCCCGCGACCAGACCGGGACGTGCAGGCGGTGGTGTCCGCACTCGATGTACGGCACGCAGTGCTCGACCGAGCCGAAGGTGTCGCGGATGCGGTCCGAGGGGATGCCCAGCTGCTCCGTCACCTCGGCGTAGAAGGGCTCCTTCCCGATCTGCCGGTCGGTGTGCCCCTTCCAGCCGCCGCCGAGCAGGACCAGGGAGCCGGCCGGCAGCCGCAGCGGCGGCAGGCCGAGTGCGCGCATCCGCTCCAGGGTGAAGTGCAGGAACGCGGGGAAGCCCAGGATCCGTACCGGCAGCCCGTCCTCGGCGTAGCGCCGCAGCGCCTCGATGCAGCCGTGGACGTCGAACTCGTGGCCGCTGCCGGTGTGCCGCAGCGCGTGCGTGGTGTGGTTCGCCGGGGCGAAGTCGCAGAGGTAGTTGTCGGTGAAGGAGGTGCCGAGCTTCAGCTGCGGGGCGGGCTCGTAGCTGTACAGCAGGTAGTTGACCGGCTGGTCGGGCGTGATCCAGCCGTAGTGGTCGAAGATCCGGGCCACCATCCGCTGCGCGGAGCGGATCGTCCAGGTGTCGAAGAACATCTGCGACTTCTGGCCGGTGGTGCCGGAGGAGGTGAGGTGGAGGAACACCTCCTCCCGGGGGATGGAGAGCACCTCGTGCCGTTTGAAGAAGTTGGCGTGCACCAGGGGCGTGCGGATCCCCTCGCCGACGGTCGGCGCCGGGGTCTCCGCCGGGCCGTCCAGCAGCGAGCGGAGGAACGGAGAGCGCCGCGCGTGCCACGCGTTGGTCTCGGCCATCGCGGCGGCGAACAGGGCGTCGGTCTCCGGCCCGGCCGCGTACGGGTCGGTCAGGTCGCAGAGCTGCTGGACGTGCGGGAGCGCGGCGGGGTCGGGGACCTCGACCGGCGCGAGATGGATGTTCACGGGGTGACCTCGGGAAGCGGTAGGTAGGTTGACGTCCAGGCCGTCAGGTAGGCCTGCAGGTACGGCTGGAGCCGGCCGCTGACGGCCGCGGTCCTGAAGTCGATCTGACGGCTGGTGCGGGACAGCACCACGTAGTCGTGGAACCGGTCGCCGATCCGGCGCATCGCCGGGTACACGGCGCTCGGGATGAATCCGGCGGCCAGGAAGGCGTCGAGCCCGGCGGTGTCGGCCAGCGGCAGCAGGGTCTCGACGTAGTCGGCGCCCGCGCGGGTGACGGCCGCCATCAGCGGCTCCAGCGCTCCGGTGACGGCCGCCGGGGACGGGTGCACCGCGATCAGCGAGCAGCTCGCCGCGGCCTGGTCCAGGTCGGCGTACGCCTCGAACGCGCCGTCCGGCGGGGTGAGGACGGCGTTCGGCACGTGCAGCGGGAAGAACCGCTCCCCCGGGTCGGGGAAGAGCTCCAGGAACCGGCGGCGGACGAAGCCGGGCGCGGTGATGAGCTCCATCGGCGCGGTCACCGGCGCGGTCCGGCCGGCGGGCCGGGCGGGGGCGTCGGTGGCGCGCGGGCGGCCGTACGCGACGCCGGTGCTGCGCCGGGCGGCTTCCAGCAGCGGGACGAGGGCTCCCGGCACCACGCCGACGCTCTCCCGCCGGGCCAGGACGCCGTCGGCGTGCCGGGCGAACAGCGCGAGGCTCTCGCAGCCGGCCACCTCGACGGCGTTCGGCATCAGGCCGAGGGCCTGGAAGCCGTTGCGCGCGAGGACCTGCTGGGGACCGGGTGTGACCACCCGGGCCGTCGCGTAGATCGAGTCCGGGGTGCCGGTGGCGAAGGCGTCCGCGCAGACCGAGGCGGTCAGCCGTCCGGCCAGGCCGCCGCCCCGCTGCTCCGGGTGGACGGCCAGGCCCACCAGCTTGCCGATCCGGCTGCCGGGGTCGGTCTGCACCGCCACCGACCCGGCCAGGTGGCCGGCGCCCTCGTGGCGTGCGGTCAGCCAGTGGGTGTGCGGGTCGTCGATCAGGCGGCGCATCTCCTCGGGGTCACTGCCGAGCGCGACCGGGTAGCCGTGGCCGTAGACGTCGAAGTAGAGCTGCCGCAGCTGCGCGACGTCCTGCGGGGCCGCGGGAGTGATCGTGACCGTCATCGCGGGTCCCCGATCGGCTGTGCGGCCGCGGCCCGGTCCCCCTGCGGGGCCGTCGCGAGCCCGGGGACGGCCGGTCCGCGCCGGCCGGTCCACCAGAGCGCGGCGGCGACCGGCAGGACGCCGAGGGCCTGGACCAGGCACAGCGTCCGCGGCGAGAGGTGGTCGCCGAGCAGGCCGAACACCAGCGACGACACCGGGAAGGTCGCCCCGAGCAGCGCCTGCATGACCGCGAAGAACCCGGGCCGGTCCCCGGCCGGCACCAGCCGTTGGAACAGCGCCACGAACCGCACGCCGATCACGCCCACGCACCAGCCGGCGACCGCCATCGACCCGACGGCCGGGGCCTGTCCGGCGGCCAGGCCGGGCAGGCCGAGCGCGGCGGCCATCAGGACGAGGCAGCCGGCGCCGACCGCGGTCGGCGTGCCCCGGAGGCGGCCGCCGGTGAAGGAGCCGACCAGGGTGCCGGCGCCGAGGGCCGCCTCCAGGGCGGCGACGGTCGAGCCGTCCGCGTGCAGCACCGCCCGGGTGTACAGCGGCATCACCACGAACACCGCCGTGGTGAACACGTTCGCCGCGGTGAAGCAGAGCAGCACGCGGCGGATGAACGGCAGTCCGGCCAGGATGCGGCGCAGCGGCCGCCGGGCGGCGGGCGGGGGGCCGTCCGCGGTCGGCACGCCCGGGGCACCCGGGGCACCGGGAGCGGCGGGGGACGGAGCCGTGGGGAGCGGGGCCGCGGGGAACCGGGTCGCGCCGATCAGGGCGGCCGCCAGCAGGTAGGCGCCGGCGCACCCGGCGACGATGCCGGCCAGGCCCGCGCCGTCGACCACCAGCGGGCCCAGCAGCCCGCCGGCGAGGCCGGCCAGCGACTGGGTGGCGAGTTCGAAGCCGGTCGCGGCCTCGATGTCGGCGTCCTCGACCAGCTCGGGAACGGACGTGGTCAGGCAGGGGTCGAAGACCGCCTGGCAGCCCGCCAGCAACAGCGCCGCGCCGTACGTGACGGCCATCGGCGGTGTCGCGGCGTACGTCCAGCCCGCCGTGCCGAGGCCGACCAGACCGGCGACGGCGGCCGAGGCGCCGAGCACCGTGCGGTGCGGGAGGCGGGCGATGAGCGCGGCCACCAGCGGCGCCAGCGCGACGGCGGGCAGGGTGCTGACGGCGAGGAAGGCACCGGAGGCGAGGCCCCGGTCCGCGCCGGCGGCGTAGCCCACCAGCCACCACACCGCGCCGACCTGGAACATCCGCCCGGCGCCCTGGGTGAGGACCTGGGCGATCCAGACGGCGGCGAAGCGCCGGTTGCGCAGCACGAGCGGCAGGCGGTCGGGAGCCGAGCCGGAGGCCGCCTCGGGGGCCGCTCCGGAAGCCGCCTCGTGAGCCGCCCCGGAGCTCGCCCCGGCGGCCGTCACGAGTGCGGCCTTTCGTCGAGGACGCGGATCAGCTTGCCGGTCCGCGCGTTGACGGCGAGCTCGTGCGGGCGCACCCACGTGACGGACAGCGGGTGGACGTGGCCCGCGGCGACCGCCTCCGGGTACAGCGGCCGGGCGGTGTGGATCCCGGTCGTGACGGCGGCGGCCAGCTCGGGGAGCCCGGCGGGGTCCCCGTCGCAGGCCAGCCGCAGGACCAGCCCGTCCCGGCCCTCCCAGCGGCGCACCACCAGTTGCACGCCGACCACCCGGCCGGCCGGGTCGGCCGCCCGGACGAGGTCCAGCACGTCCTGGGTGTACAGCGACACCGGCCCCACCCGCACGCCCTCCTGGGCCCGGCCGAGGATGCGGAACCGCCCGCCGGCGACGTCGGTCCACTCCGCGCGGTCCCCGACGGGATAGCGCAGTACGGGCATCAGCCGGCGCCGCAGGTCGGTCACCACGACCCGGCCCGGCACACCCTCGGTGTCGATCGGCTCGCCGGTGTGGTCGTCGAGGATCTCCACCACCGTCTCGGGGGCGAACACCCGGTGCACCCGGGTGTCCGGCCCCGGCACCGGCCGGCCGAGCAGCCCGGCGTCGACGGCGGCGTAACCGATGGACGAGACACGGGCGTTGGGGAACACCTTGCCCAGCAGCGGCTGCTGGTCCTGGTAGAGGCCCTCGCCGCCGAACAGCAGCAGCTCGACGTGCGGGAGTTCGCGACCGGAGGCCAGCAACCGGCCGGCCAGGGCGCACAGCGTCGTCGGGGTGCCGGCGACCACCTCGACCTCGAACTGTTCCAGGGTCCGCGCGGTCGACTCCAGGGGCGCCGCCCCGCCGATCGGCAGCCGGACGTTGGAGACGGGCGAGCGGTGCAGCGAGTCGAGGATGAAGGTGTAGCTGGCGTACAGGTCACCCGCGTAGAAGAGGTCGGCGACCCGGTGCCCCGGACGCAGGCCGGCGTCGATCAGGCCGGCACCGAACGAGGTGGTGAACTCCTCCCACTCCTCCCTGCTGTAGAACGAGAACTTCGGCGAACCGGTGGTGCCACCGCTCTTGAAGACGACCGCCTCCTCCAGCGGCCCGGTCAGCAGCCGGTTGCCGCGGGGCGTGTTGGCCTGCCAGAACTCGGCCTGCGGGACGACCGGGAGGTCGGTCAACCGCGCGGCCGAGTCGGGCAGCCCGGCGTACAGGTCGGCGTAGAAGGGCGAGTTGCGGCGTGCGAAGCGTATGAGTTCCGCTATGGGTTGAACGGGCATCAATTCCTGCTTTTTGGGCATGCGAGGGCCGGGCGAGGTCGCGGGTACGCGACTTCGCCCGATGGGTCGGAGGCGATCATTCGGTCCTGCGGTCGGCGGAATTCGATTCCGCTGCGACTCGGCAGGCCGCGGGACGGGAAACGGACCGAGCGTGTGCACCTGGTTCGGAAGCGCGCCGATGGTTCGTCAGCTGATGCGACATCGGGAGTGGTGGGGCATCCCGCTCGCAGAAACCAAGGCTATCACCCGGATATGCCTTTGGATCCAGGATGACTCGCCATCAGAGTGGTGCGGATACGACCTGAGGCCATGTCATCTGCGCGTTTCCGGCGAAAGGGTGGATCGAGGGTGAGGTGGATCTCACGGTGGCCGGAGCGGCCAGGGGGCCGTGCTTCGGGCGAGGGATTTCCGCATTTCTTTGGTTGAATGCACGACATTTCATGCGGGGCCGCCTGATTACGGCCCGGATGCCGGAATTGCCACCCGCCGTTCAGGGGGGTGGGGCCTCCGTCCTTCGGCGGGATCCGCCGGCCGTGCCGACGCCCCGGGGCTCCCGGGCGCCGCGGGAGTCGCGGTCCGCCTTCCTGGTCGTGGTGCCGCGTCGAGCTCCGACGGGTTGGACGCGGTCACAATCCTTCGCGCGAATCTCTGTTCCACGACCAGGGGACACGGCGCCGTAACGCCGACATCATGTTCTCCGGGACGTTACTTACCGGTCGGTAACGGCCTCGCCGGTGGGACCACCAGAGGTGCGCAGACCCCGACCGCACCCATCCACCGCACCCCGCGCCCGCACCCCCACCCACCTCGCGCCCGCGCCCCTACCCACGCCCGCGCCCCCGCCACGCCCGCCGTCGGCGCGGCGGCCCCGTCCGCGATCACCCGCACGTCCCCAGATCCCGATGAGCCCATCCCACGAACCGGGGGAGTCATGCGTCCGAACACGTCCCGGCTACTCGCCATCGCCGTCACCGCCGCGATGGCCGCAACGACCGTGGCCGCCACCGCGGGCCCGGCCACGGCCGCCGCGCCGCCGGCCGCCGCGGTGAGCGACCCGTTCCACACCTACGACGGCAGCGTGCCCCTGGCCTCCCTCGCGCCGGGCACCGTACTGAAGACCCGGACCCTGCAGTACCACCTGCTGGGCCTGCCCACCCCGGTGAAGGCCATCCAACTGCTCTACCGCACCACCGACGCCCAGGGCCGCCCGGCCGCCAACGTCACCACCGTGGTGCCGAGCCTGACGGGTGACGGCAGCAAGGCGGTCTCGTACCAGTCGTTCTACGACTCCCTCGACCCGCAGGACGGTCCGTCCCGCGCCATCGCGGGCGACCTCACCCTCGGTGGGCTGCTCCCGAACGCCGAGGCCCTCTTCCTGGTGCCGCTCCTGTCGCAGGGCTACAGCGTCGTCATCCCGGACACCGAGGGGCAGGCCGCCGACTTCGCGGCCGGCCCGGAGTACGGGACCAACACACTGGACTCGATCCGCGCCGCGACCAGGTCCGCGGCGACCGGCCTGAACGCCGACACCGCCTTCGGCCTCATGGGTTACTCCGGCGGTGCCATCGCGACCGACTGGGCGGCCGCCCTCGCACCGGGCTACGCACCGGACGTCAACGACAGACTGGTCGGCTTCGCCGAGGGCGGTCTGCTCGTGGACCCGGCGCACAACCTCACGTACGTCGACGGCTCCCTGGCATGGAGCGGCGTCATCCCGATGGCGGTCATCGGGGTGTCCCGCTCCTTCGGCATCGACCTCAAGCCCTACCTGAACGACTACGGCCTGACGGTGTACCAACAGGTGGAGAACGCGTCGATCGTCGACGCCCTGGGCCGCTACCCGGGGCTCACCTGGAAGAAGATGGCGAAGCCGCAGTACGCCGATCCGAACTCGGTGCCGGCCTTCCTCGCGGCGGTGAACCGGATCAACCTCGGCTCGGCCCCCACCCCGACCGTCCCCGGCTACATCGCCCAGGGGAACGGCGGCGTCCTGGAGGGAACCTTCGGCAACCCCCCTGGCATCGGAACCGGCGACGGCGTGATGGTCGCCGGAGACGTCCGGGCCCTCGCCCGCCAGTACTGCGCCACCGGCCACGGCGCGGTCGAGTTCCAGCAGTTCGACCTGCTCAGCCACGTGGGCGTCCCCGTCGTCTGGGCGCCCCTCGCCCTGGGCTGGCTCAACGACCGGTTCGCGGGCCGGCCCGCCCCCTCCGACTGCGGCCGCATCCCGGCGGGGAACTCCCTGGACCCGGAACAGCCGGCGCCGACCTCCTGAGGGCCCCGCACCCCGAGACCCCGCCGCACCCGGACCCACGCGGCGGGGCCCGCCCACCTCCGGCACCACCGTCCACACCGCCCGGCGCCCACCGACAGCACCGCGCCCCCGCCCGCGCGGGGGGCGCGAGCCCTGCGACCGGCGCGCCCCCGCCACCACCGTCACGCCCGTGCAAGACCCCTGGGACGGCAATGTGGAGCTTGGTAAGGTCCCGAAGGCCAGCGACACCCACCAGCGGGAGACGCTCATGCCAGATGACCTTCCGAAGGACCCGACGGGCGATCCGGTCGATCCCGTGGCCCGGCCCGACGGCTTTCTCGCCGACCCGGCCAACCGAAGTGGTCTATGGACCGTCGGAGCCGCTGTCGTCGGTGTCGTCGGTGCCGTCGTAGCGGCGTCCATCGGGCAGAAGGCCGCGCAGGCTTCGTCGGCGTCCTCGAAGGCCCGGTTGAACGTCGGGTTGACTCTCTCGGGCGAGGTCCATGACGCATTCAAGTCACGCAGCCTTCCCAGCGGGCACGACTGGGTCTGGAAGATCCAGTACCGACGGAACATCCAGAACGCCCGGTCCTCGTACTCCTCGCACAGGTTGTGGTACGGAGGGGGGAACGTGATCCTCGATCTCGATCCCGGCGAGTGGTACCTGTGGGGGCACTTGGGCTTCCTCCACCGCCCGGGGTTCTTCAGCGGCGAGCGGAGACTCACCTGGATCGCGGACACCGGCACCGCGAATCCGACCGGTTTCCAGGCCGGTCAGACCTACGACGTCTCCCCGAAGATCACCACGATGGACACGGACGACGATGCGGCGCTCTTCCGGGCGATCACCAAGAGCGGATCCTGCAACCGTTGCCGCGGGTAGCCGAGGGGCTTCCTGAGGGCCGTCCGCTTGCCGTCCTGCGGCGCCGGGCGGGGGTCATTGCTTCTTGACGGCGTGGAGCAGGGTGACGCCCAGCCACGGGCCGCCGTACCAGTAGCCGGGGCCGAGACCGCGGAGGGTGCCCTGGCCGAGGTGTGCGGCGTACTTCCGGGCCATGGGCCAGAAGTCGGCGACGAGCAGTTGCCCGCCCGGACGCAGTACCCGCATGGCCTCGTCCACCGCCCGGTAGCGCGCCCGGGCCGACGGGACGTTGTGGATGGCGAGGGCGCTCGTGACGACGTCGAAGGAGTCGTCGGCGAACGGCAGCGCGGTCATGTCGGCCGTGTGGACCTCCACCCGGTCGGGGACCCCGGCCGCGGCGGCGTTGGCGAGGGTGGCTTCGGGGGTGTTGCCGCTCTGGTCCTGACCGGACCACAGGTCCACGCCGACGGCGCGTCCGGCCGGCAGCCGCCGGGCCGCCGCGATCAGCACCGCGCCGCGGCCGCAGCCCAGGTCCAGCAGCCGTTCGTCGCCCTTCAGGCCGGCCCGGTCCAGTTCCCGCTCCCAGACGTGCAGTTTGCCGCACAGGGTGGTGTGCAGGTAGACGCCGGTCTGGGCGAGCAGTGCCGTCCCGGTGGTCGCCAGCGCGGCCCGGCCGGGCCGCCACCGGCCGGCGGCCAGCAGGCAGGCCGCCCCGGCGGCGCCGAGTGTCGCGGGAAAGGCCGGCGCGTCAACGCCGTACCGCGGCCGCCGCGGGCGCGGCTGTGGGGAGTCGTTCCTATTCGTGGACATGCTCGGAGTGTCGCGATCGCGACCGTCCGGAGTCTTGGAGAAATGTTCCCTCGGGGCGGGTGCCGCCGACCGGGCGCCGGACGGAGGGTCATGCCACGTCAGCTGCTGGACAGGTACGCGGGCGCGGCCCAGGCGATGTCGTCGACCGCGAGCCACGGCGCGACCGCGACGGCCGTGGGGGTCGCCCCGGCGAAGGCCAGGACGTCCCGGTGGAGGTGGGACTGGTCGGCGTAGCCGATCTCCGCCGCCACCAGTGCGGCCCGGTGACCTGCGGCGAGCCGGTGGGCCGCGTGGTCGAAGCGGACGAGCTGGGCGGCGCGCTTGGGAGTGAGGCCGACCTGGGACCGGAACCGGGCCCAGAGCCGCTTGCGGCTCCAGCCGACCTCGGCCGCCAGCCGCTCGACCCGGACCCCGCCCCGGTTCCGCACCAGCTGCCCCCAGACGAAGGCGACCTCGGGATCGACCGTCCGGCCCGCCTCGTGCCGTCGGGCGAGCGCGGCCTCCGCGATCGCGAACCGGTCGTCCCAGGACCGGGCGGCGTGCAGCTGCTCCTCGATCCGGGCGACGTCGCGACCCCAGAGGTCGTCGAGGGAGACCACCCGCCCGCCCAGCTCCGCGGAGGCGCCGAACACCGCGTGCGCGACCACCGGCGACAGCCGCACCTGCAGGCACTCGATGTCCCGGCCGTTCCCCCGGACACCGCTGGGCGCGAGTCCGACGACGAGGCTGCCGCGCTGCCGCCGGCCGGTGCCGTCGGCGACGGCGATCGGCCCGTCGCCGATGTCGAAGGCCACCGTGACGGCCGGGTACGGGACCACGTCCAGGTCGACGTGGTCGGCGGTGAGGGCGCGGAACCCGGCCATGCTGACCCCCGGCAGCCGACCGGGCCGCGCGGGGGTGGAGATGTCCCACAGCGCCGCAGCGTCGTGGGCGGGCTCGGCGGATCGCATGCCGCCAAGCTACGCGACATTCGTCCAAGACACGACGCCGAAGCCGCGACGAACCTGAAGGCTCTGACAAGTCCCCCATGGGAAAGGACGGTTCGTGATGCCTTCGCCGATCGACCCCTTCACTTCGGCCGTCGAGCTCGCCGCGGCCATCCGCCGCAGGGAGGTGAGCCCGGTCGAGGTGGCCGACTGCTTCCTCGACCGGATGGACGCGCTCGACCCGCGGCTGAACGCCTTCTGCCACCGGGCCGACGACGACGTCCGCAAGGCCGCGGCCGCCGCGGCCGATGCGGTGGCACGGGCCGCGTCCACCGAGGACCTCCCGCCGTTCCACGGCGTCCCGCTGCCGGTCAAGGACCTCGTGGACGTGGCCGGATGGCCCACCGGCCACGGGTCCGCCGGCGCCGGGCGGGCACCGGCCGCGGCCTCGGACCCGGTCGTCCAGCGGTTCGTGGACGCGGGGTTCGTCCTGCTCGGCAAGACCACCACCTCCGAGTTCGGCTCCCTGCCCTTCACCGAGTCCGAAACCCTCGGCATCTCGCGCAACCCGTGGGACCGGGACCGCACGCCGGGCGGGTCGTCCAGCGGGGCGGGCGCCGCCGTCGCGGCCGGGATGGCGCCCATCGCCCACGCCGAGGACGGCGGCGGGTCGATCCGCATCCCCGCGTCGTGCAACGGCCTCGTCGGGCTCAAGCCCACCCGCGGCCTGGTCACCAACGCGACCGTCAGTGCGGAAGGTCTCGGCACCAGCGGTGTGCTCACCCGCACGGTGGCCGACACCGCGGCCGCCCTCGACGTGCTGGCCCGCCACGATCCGGCCGCGTGGTGGTCGCCTCCGACCCCGCACCGGTCCTTCGCCGACGCCTTGCGGACGGACCTGCCGACCGGGCTGCGGATCGGCGTGCTCACCGACTCCCCGGTCGACGGGATCACCGTGGATCCGGCCTGCGCGACAGCCGTCGACGCCGTTCTCCGGACGCTCGAATCGGCCGGCCACCACGTCGTCGACACCCGCCTTCCGCTGCCCCCGGCCGGCGAGCTGGTCGCGGCGTTCACGACGATCTGGAACGTCGCCGGTGCCGGGATCGCGCTCGCGGACCCGGACCGGGTCGAGCCGCACAACCGCGCCCTGCGCGACGCGGCCCGGTCGGTCGACTCCTGGGCCTACGCGGAAGGGGTGAGGAGGACCGAGGAGTTGTCGCGGCGCATCGTCGAGGGCTTCCTCGCCGGCTTCGACCTCCTCGTGACGCCCACGATGGCGTGTCTCCCGCCGCTGGTCGGTGCCTGGCGGGCGGGCACCGACGCCGATCCGCTGGCGGCGTTGCGGAACAGCTACCCGATGGGGGTGTTCACGTCCGTGTTCAACGTGACCGGCCAGCCGGCGGTCTCACTCCCCGTCCACCACGACGCCGCCACCGGCCTGCCCGTCGGGGTCCAGATCGTCGCCGCTCCGTGGCGGGAGGACCTCCTGCTCCAGGCGTCCCGCCTCCTGGAACTCGCACACCCCTGGACCGACCGCCGGCCGCCGGTCGGCTGAGGACCGACGGCTGCCGCGGCGGCCTCCGGCGGTCTCCGGGGGTAGCCGGGCCGGCTGCCCCCGGCCCGGCGGACCGGGGCCGCGCCGGCTAGGACCTCGGGGTTGCGGGGGTGTCGAGGTCGGGGCCGGGACCGGGGGAATCGGGCCCGGGGGTCTCGGGTCCGGGGGCGGTGCCGGTGGCCGGAGCGTGCCTCGGCGCGAGGGCGCCGAGCTCGTCGAGCATCTCCCGGGTGAAGCCGAGCCAGTACGTGGCCAGGAAGCCGGTGGCGTAGCCCGTCAGCAGGCCGGCGGCGTAGCCGGCCGCGCTGACCGCGAAGCCGCGCGGGCCGGTCAGCAGGGGGAACAGCGCCCAGCCGGAGGGGCCGATGGCGGTCGAGCCGATGCCGGCGCCGAGCTGGCCCAGCAGCCCGACCACGGCCCCGCCGCAGGCGCCGCCGAGGCAGGCCGTGACGAAGGGGCGTCCGAGCGGGAGCGAGACGCCGTAGATCAGCGGCTCGCCGACGCCGAGGAACCCCGCGGGGAGGGCGGACCTGATGGTCGCCCTGATCGAGGCGTTGCCGCGCAGCCGCAGGTAGACGGCGACGGCGCAGCCGACCTGCCCGGCCCCGGCCATGGCGAGGATCGGCAGCAGCACGGTGGAGCCCTGCTGCTGGATCAGGGTGGTGTGGACCGGGATCAGCGCCTGGTGCAGGCCGAGCATGACCAGCGGGAGGAACAGGCCGCCGAGCACGAGTCCGGCGAGCGCGCCGCCGCGGGACAGCAGCCAGGTGGCGAGATCGCCGATCGCCGTGGAGACCTCCCCGGCGACGAACATCAGGCCGAACAGGGTGACCAGGCCGGTGACGAGCACGGTGACCGTCGGGGTGAGCAGGACGTCGAGCGCGTCGGGCATCACCCGCCGGGTGCGCCGTTCGACCTGGACCGCCAGCAGGGCGGCGGCGAGCGCGCCGATCACCCCGCCCTGGCCCGGCGCGAGGTGGTGGCCGAAGGCCTCCACCTTGGCGACCCCCGCGTAGACGATCACACCGGCCACGGCAGCGCCCAGCACGGGTGTGCCGCCGAACTCCTTCGCGGTGTTGTGTCCGACGAGGACGGCGATCAGGGACATGAACCCCGAGGAGATCGCGGTGAGGGCCGGCGACAGTGCGGGGGCCCAACCGAGGTCGGTGAGCGCGCCGTTGATCCCGGCCACGATGCCGCACCCGATCAGCGCGGGGATCAGCGGCACGAAGACGTTCGCGATCCGGCGGAGCCCGCGCTTGACCGGGGTCGCGTTCCTGGCTCTCGCCTCCGCCCTGATCGCCGCGCCGCGGCGGGCCAGGTCCTCGGCGCCGAGGGCGGTGCCGGGGCCGTCGTCGGACCCCTCGGGGGCGTCGTCCGGTCCTGCGCCGGCGGCGCCGTCGTCCTCCGGCTCCCGTCGCCCGTCGAGGAGCGCCCGGAACTCGGACGTCACCCGGGCGACGACGCCCGGGCCGAGGACGATCTGACAGGTGTCGTCCTCGACGACGCCCAGGACGGCGGACAGGGCGCCGAGCTCCGCCGCGTCCACCAGGGAGCGGTCGCGCAGGCCGAGCCGCAGCCGGGTCATGCAGTGGGCGACGGAGTGGACGTTGGCGGGGCCCCCGACGAGCGGGAGGACGGCTTCGGCGGTGGCGCGAGGGTCGTCGGCGGACATGACGGGCCTTCCGTGGGCGCGGTGCGGAGGGTCGGAGCTGCCGGAGCGCGTCGCGCGGGGGACCGTCGGTGGGGTGGAGCAGGGCGGCGGCGGTCGGAGCGTCGAGCGAGCCGGGACCACCAGAATGGCGCTCCCGGCCTCGCCGCCGGTGGCGGGCAGCGCTTGTCCCACGGTGTGTCGCCCCTGTCCGGGCGCTCCGGGCGTTCCGGGCGTTCCGGATGGTCGGGGCGTTCCGGATGGCCGGGGCGGTCCGGGAGCCGCGGGGCCCGCGGCCGCACCGCGCTGTGGTGACGACGCTCAGCGGCTCACGCGGCGGGCCCGGAGGTACTCGCGGCCGAGCAGGCGCAGGGCGGCGAGCTTGGGCGGGCCGGCCGGACGGCGCAGCAGCGCGGGGACGTCGGCGCGGGCGGCGGCGCCGGTCAGTTCGTCCAGGCCGATGATGCAGCGGACCATCGGCCGGTGGGCGGGCGGGACGAGACCCACCACGGCGCGGCCCTCCGCGAGGGTGCGGTCGACCAGGTCGAGCTGCTCGGTGATCATCGCCCGGACGGCCGGGAGGTCACGGGCCTGCTCCAGGTCGGCGCGGGTGACGCCGTGCTGGTGCAGGGTCTGCTCGGGGATCGTCAGGCGGCCGTCGGCCAGGTCCTCGGCGAGGTCGGTGACGAAGTCGAGCCGCTGGCTGGCGTCGATGAACGTGCGACAGGCGGCCCGGTAGGCGCTCTGGTCGCCGTCCGGGCCGAGCAGGGTGGCGACGACCATGAACGCGGGCAGCGAGTAGCCGTCCAGGTAGCGCTGGTAGTCGGCCTCGGTGGCGAATCCGGCGAAGTCGAGGTCGGCGGCGGCCCCGGCGAGGTGTTCCAGCGCGCGGTCGCGCAGGGCGGGGTGCGCGGCGACGGTGTGCAGCAGCGGGCGCAGCTCGGGGTCGTCGGTCCCACCGGTGGCGAGGCCGTCGGCGACGGCCCGCTCCCAGCGCGCGTACGCCGCCTTCCGGTCGTCGAGCGGGCCGCTGTCGAGCAGGCTGTCGGTGCGGTGCATGTGGGCGGTGGCCGCGATCACGTGCGGCACGAGCCGGGCCGGCAGGAGGAGTCCGGCGGCCAGCACGGCCTCCCGCTTGTACCGCGTCACCTGTCGGCGCTGTCGGCTGTAGTCCTCGCGCAGTCCGGGATCGACGATCCCGGCCGCGTCCAGAGCCCTCTCCCAGCTGCCCACTCGCGTTCGCCCTCTCCCTGGTCGGTGTGCCCCGAGCCTAGACGGCGGCGGGTCGCGTCCGAACGGGAGGTCGCGGTGGACGAGGAGTCAACGGCTGGCAGTGCGCCAACGCCGTCAACCTCGTCCGGGACCGGGTGAACCGCCACAGCGGCACCCACCGGATGGCCACCGCCGGCGACCGCCTGGTCCGGTCACGGGGCGAACCGTCCACCGGGCCGTCGGCCGGGCTACCCGCCGACGGCCCCCCAGGCGGTGCCCCCGGGCCGGCGGTCGCCGCGGCCGGGGGGTGCTGGGGGGGGGGGGGCCCGGGGGCGGGGGGCTCGCCGGGGTGGGACCGTTCGGT
>NZ_JBHXTG010000108.1:3125-5801 GCF_042677465.1 Kitasatospora sp. NPDC127111 | reverse complement strand
TTATCCTCCACCGGGGGTGCCCCCCCCCCGGCCCGCGCGTGGCCGGGCCGGGGGGCCACCCTCCCCCGGGGCCGCGGGCGGTCCCCCCGCCCGCCGGCCCCGCAGGCGTTCCCGCGGGCCGGCCGGTCGCCGCGGCCGCGGGGTCAGTGCGGGGAGAGGACCAGGCGGCGGGTGTCGTTGCGGTAGCCCAGGCGGTCGAAGGCCGCGGACATCGGGGTGTTGGTGAGGTCGGTGTCGGCGCGGACGCGTTCGGGCGCGGTCTCGGCGGCGAGGATCCGGGTGATCTCGGCGAGGATGTCGTCGCCGTACCGGCGGCCGCGGTGCTCCGGGACGACGCCCAGGTAGCCGACGACGGGGGAGGCGTGGTTGCGGGAGGGGATGCCGAAGCCGACGGGCTCGCCCTCGGGCGTGCGGGCGACGCGCCACCAGGAGCGCTCGCCGAGCATGGTGTCGCGGTAGAACGCGACGTCGGAGCGGGCCTGGGCCTCGGCGCCGAGCCGCTCGGCCTCCTTGCGGGAGTCGGTGTCGAGGGTGCCGACCAGGACCCGGCGGAACAGCTCGACGAAGACCTCGTCGTCGGGCTCGGGGTGGAGGAGGAGCCGGCCGGACGGCTCGGGGAGGCCGGCCGGGGGCGTCCACTCGTAGCGCAGGCGTTCCAGCCCCACCGGGAGTCCGGCCCGCCGGGCGGCCTCCCGGCGCCAGGCCACGGCCGCGACCGTCCCGGGACGGTCGCGCCAGTCGCCGGGCAGGACGAGGTGGTACTCCGGGGCGGCGTCCGCGCCGGCCGCGGCGTAGGTCGCGTGGGCGGCGGTGAGCAGCTCCGCGGCCAGGTCGGTGCGGGCGGCGGCCGTCCGCACCGAGTCGTGGACGAACACGCCGTCCAGGGCGTCGGGAAGGCGGCCGTCCGGGTCGCCCCACCAGACGGCGACCGCGAGCGGGGTGCCGTCGGGGGCGTCCTCGGCGATCCAGGTCCACTCGGGACGGTACTCGCCGTCGGCGAGCCGGGTGCGGTAGGCGTCGGCGGTCAGGCCGGTGGCCGGGTCGGGGGCGATCAGCGGGAGGACGCGGCCGAGGTCGGACGGGATGGTCGGACGGAGGATCACAACGGCTCCGAATCGGGGGAGTTGACGGGAATCCTGGTCAGGGCGGTTCTATCGCACTCGACCGGTCCCGGGGGCGGAAGGGCTTCGACGGTGTGGCGGCGCCCGGCCAGGCCGGTGGCGGCCAGCAGCAGGCCGGTGCAGCAGAGCAGCAGGGCGCTGCCGCGGTCCCTGGCGGTGCCGAGGAGGCGGCCCAGGGTGGAGTCGAGCGGGCCGCCGGGGGCCACCAGCGGTTCGCAGACCCGGGAGGCGAGCGGCCCGGCCAGCAGGTAGCCGAGCAGGGTGCCGCCCTGGGTGAACATCCGCCGCAGGGCGAAGACCCGGCCCTGCGCCTCGGCGGCCACGGCGGACTGCCAGAGCACCTGGGCGCAGCTGGTCACCACCGGCAGGCCGAGGAAGAACGCGAAGGCGGCCGCCGCCAGGAGTCCGGGGCGCGGGTGGAGGCCCGCCGTCAGGACGGCGCCGCCGCTGAGGACGGTGGCCGAGGTGACCCAGGCGAGCGGCCGGCGCGGACCGGACCAGATCGACATGGCGACACTGCCGGCCGCCAGACCGAGGCCTCCGGCGGTGCTGACCATGGCGACCGCGGCGTTCTGCTCGGCGGCCGGGGTGCCGGCCAGTACCAGGGGCAGCAACAGCGCGGTGGCGGCGGCCTCGGCCGCGTTGAGCACGGTGACCACGCGGAGCAGGTGCCGCAGGCCGGGCTGGCCGGTGAGCAGCTGCCGGCCCTCGGCCAACTCGGCGCGCCAGCCGCGGTGTTGCCCGCCGTGGCCGGTGCGCCCCGGTGGGCGGGGGCGGTCCGGGTCGCCGGTCGTCTCGGGGAAGCGGGCGACCAGCAGGGTGAGCAGCCCCAGGGCGAACGAGACGACGTCGGTCAGCAGGACGGCGCGCAGCCCGCCCGCGCCGAGCAGCACGGCGGCGAGCATCGGACCGAGCAACTGGGCCCCGGCCAGGGCGGTCTGGGTCATCGCGCCGGCCCGGCCGCGCTGTTCGGGCCGGACCATGCCGGTGACGGCGGCGGCGAGCGCGGGCCACTGGAAGGCGGCGCAGCAGGACTCCACGACGGTGGTCGCGTACACCTGCCAGACGGCCAGGTGGCCGGTCGCCTCGGCGGCGGCCATCGCCACGGCCGCGAGCATGGCCGCCGCGTCCGCGCAGAGCAGGACGGTCCGGCGGCGGTGGCGGTCCACGAGGACGCCGGCGGCCGGGGCGGCCAGCATGCCCGGGGCGAAGCCGAGCAGCAGGCCGGTGGCGAACTGGGTGACGGAGCCGGTCCGTTGGTAGATCCACAGGCCGAGGGCGAAGCCGGAGACGGCGGAGCCGAGTGCGGTGACCAGCCGGCCGGCCCAGATGAGCAGGAACGTCGTCATGGCGCCTCCGGAGGGGAAGGGGCGGGTTGCGGGGGCATGGCGGGGCTCCGGGTCGAGGTCGGCTACGGGGAGGTGGGCGATGGGGAGGACGGGCGGGAGCGGGGTGGTGCGGCCGGGGCCGGCCGCACCACCACCCCGACGCCGGGTCACCGCAGGCGGTAGGCCCCGAACCGGCCCCAAAAAAACACGGCCACCCGTGTTGGTTA
>NZ_JBHXTG010000108.1:0-3115 GCF_042677465.1 Kitasatospora sp. NPDC127111 | reverse complement strand
GGCGGGGGGGGGGGGGGGGGGGGGGGGGGGGGGGGGGGGGGGGGGGGGGGGGGGGGGGGGGGGGGGGGGGGGGGGGCCCCCCCCCCCCCACCACCGGTCGGCCGGGTCAGCGCAGGCGGTCGGCCAGGACCGGGCCGATCACGTCCAGGGCCTCCGGTGTGGTGAAGCGGCTGTGCGGGACGTCCAGCGGGTGGTTCTCGATCGGGCCGTCCACGTGCGCGGTCCACAGCTCGGTCAGCGGGGTGCCGTCGGCCCCCCGGCCGGGCAGGGCCTCGAAGAAGAGCACCGGGCCCCGGTAGCGGCCCGGCCGGTCGCCCCGGGCCAGCGCGAGGTTGTTGGCGGTCACCCGCACCAGCCGGCGCAGCGCCGCCGGGTCAAGCCCGGCCAGTACGCTGCCGCGCTCCCGCAGCAGCTCCAACACGGCCTCGGCGGTGGGGAGTCCGTCCCCCAGGGCGTCGCCGTCACCCGCCGGGGCGGCCGCGGCGAGTGCGCCCAGCTCGTCGAGGTCGAGGCCGTCCAGCGCCAGCGAGAGGATCTCCGCGTCGCTGGGCCGCCCGGCGTGCCGGAAGCGGCCGGTGGGGTGCGAGTCGAGCATCGCCAGCAGCGCCACCTCCTCGCCCGCCGCCTGGAGTTGGCGGGCCAGCTCGTGCGCCACCGTGCCGCCGAAGGACCAGCCGAGCAGGTGGTACGGGCCGCTCGGCTGCACCTCGCGGATCAGCCCCAGGTAGTCGGCCGCCATCTCGGTGACGGTGCCCGGCAGTTCGCCGGTCCCGTCGAGGCCGCGGGCCTGCAGCGCGTACAGCGGCCGGTCGCGGTCCAGGTGGCGGACCAGGCCGGAGTAGCACCAGCCGAGCCCGCCGCCGGGGTGGACGGCGAACAGCGGCGGGCGGCTGCCGCCGGTGCGCAGCGGCAGGACCTGCCCGAGCCCGTCACCGGATTCGAGACCGCCCTCGGCGCCGAGCCGCTCGGCCAGCTGGGCCACGGTCGGGGTCTCGAACAGGGCCCGCAGGCCGACCTGGACGCCCAGCTCGTCGCGGATCCGGGCGGTCAGCCGGGCGGCGAGCAGGGAGTGGCCGCCGAGGTCGAAGAAGTTGTCGTCGATGCCGACGGTGTCGGTGTGGAGGGTGGCGGCGAAGAGGCCGCAGAGGAGTTCTTCGCGGGGGGTGCGGGGGGTGCGGCCGGTGGGGTCGGTGGAGGTGGCCGGGGCGGGCAGGGCGCGGCGGTCGAGTTTGCCGTTGGGGGTGAGCGGGAGGGTGTCGAGCAGGACGACGGCGGACGGGACGAGGTGGGCGGGGAGTTGGGCGGCCGCGGTGGCGCGGAGCTCGGCGGGGTCGGGGGTGTCGCCGGCCGTGGGGACGAGGTAGGCGACGAGCCTCTGGTCGCCGGGGTTGTCCTCGCGGAGCAGGACGGCGGCCTGGGTGATGTCGGGGCGGGCGGTGAAGTGGGTTTCGATCTCGGCGGGTTCGATGCGGAAGCCGCGGAGCTTGATCTGGTCGTCGGTGCGGCCGAGGAACTCCAGCCGGCCTTCGTGGTGCCAGCGGCCGAGGTCGCCGGTGCGGTACATCCGGGAGCCGGGCTCGCCGAACGGGTCGGGCAGGAAGCGCTCGGCGGTCAGGGCCGGGCGGCCCAGGTAGCCGCGGGTCACCAGGTCACCGGCGATGAAGAGTTCGCCGCCGACGCCGATCGGCAGGGCCCGCAGCGCCTCGTCCAGCACGTACATCCGGGTGTTCCAGACCGGCCGTCCGATGGTGATCACACCGGAGGGCGCGGCGTCGCCGGGTTCGATCCGGAACTCGGTGCAGCCGACCGTGGTCTCGGTCGGGCCGTACTCGTTGATCACGGTGGCGTCCGGGTGCCGCCGGCGCCACTCGTCCAGCACCTCGCCCATCAGCGACTCGCCGCCGAGCACCAGCTGCGCGCTGGGCGAGAAGCGCTCGGGCAGCGCGGTGAGCAGAGCCAGGTGGCTCGGGGTGGCCTTGACGAAGGTCGGGCGGTCGAACTCCCGCGCCGTGGGCGCCTCGTCGTCCAGTTCGATCAGCTGGACGGTGCCGCCGCTGGTGAGCGGGGCGAACAGGCCGGTGACGGTGAGGTCGAAGGACACCGGCGAGTGGACCAGCGCCCGCCCGGCCACGCTCCCGTAGGCCTCGCGGGCCCAGGCCAGGTAGGCGTCCAGCGAGTGGTGCTCGACCACCACGCCCTTCGGGCGGCCGGTGGAGCCGGAGGTGTAGATCACGTACGCCGGGTTGCGCAGCGACAGCGGCGCCGAGCGGTCGGCGTCGGTGAGGTCGTGCGCGGGCAGGGCGGTCAGCGCGGCGGCCGTGGCCGGGGCGTCCAGCAGCAGGCGGGGGTGCTCGGTCGCGGGCAGCTGCGCCGCCGCCTCGGTGGTGGTCAGCACGCACAGCGGCCGGGCGTCGGCCAGGGTGTAGGCGATCCGCTCGCCCGGGTGGGTGAGGTCGATCGGCAGGTAGGCCGCGCCGGACTTGAGCACCGCGAGCACGGCCACCAGCGTCTCCACCGAGCGGGGTACGGCCAGCGCGACCAGCCGCTCCGGGCCGGCGCCCTGGGCCACCAGGTGGCGGGCCAGGCGGTTGGCGGCGGTGTCGAGCTGGGCGTAGCTGAGGGTGTCGCTGCCGCAGACGACGGCGGTGGCGTCGGGGGTGCGGGCGACCTGGGCGGCGAACAGCTCCGGCAGCGTCCGGCCGGGGAGTTCGCGCGTCGGGCCGTTCCAGTCGGTGAACAGCGCTCGGCGCTCGTGCTCGCTGAGCAGGTCGATGTCGTGGATGGGGGTGTCGGGGTGCTCGGCGGCGTTGCGCAGGATGCGCTGGAACTGGTCGGCGAGGCGCTCGATGGTCGAGGGTTCGAAGAGGTCGGTGGCGTACTCGATGGTGACGGTGAGGCCGTCGGGGGCGCCGTCGGCGGTGTGGTGCTCGGTGACCGTGAAGGCGAGGTCGAACTTCGCCGTCCGGCCGGACTCCTGCTCCGGGTCGACCGCCGCCGCCGAGCTCCAACTGTCGCTTCCGGCGGTGGTGTTGTTGAGGGTGAGGATGGTTTGGAAGAGGGGGTGGCGGTGGGGGGTGCGGGTGGGGTTGAGGGCTTCTACGAGGCGTTCGAAGGG
>NZ_JBHXTG010000107.1:0-23790 GCF_042677465.1 Kitasatospora sp. NPDC127111 | reverse complement strand
GAACTGGGAAGTGGTGTTTCCAAGGATTGGCCGCCCCGGGACCGTCCGCGCAGACGCGTGTCCGGTGCTCCCTGCCGAGCGACTAGGAAACACTAGACCTGGATCGGACAAGAAGCAAGTGCCTCATGAGAGCCGGCCGACGGGCTGCCCGCCGGCCGGCTGCCGGGTGGTGGGACGGGCTCAGGCGAGGGTCGTACCGCGGTCCTGGGCCAGCGTCTCCAGGCCGTAGCGGGCGACGTGCTCCGCGTTGGCGAGGTCGATCGTGCGGATGCCCTCGGCGGCGAGGCGCTCGTTGATCTCGTCCAGGTGCTGCTGGACGAGCTGCTTCTCGGCGTCGGTGGTGCGGCCCTTGTGCGGCTTGCCGGCGTGTTCGAGGCTGGCGTAGTTGACGCGCTCCCTGACGCCGCCCGGGGCGGTGGCCTGGCTCGGGACGGTCCGGGCGACGCGCTTGGCGGTGCGCAGCACTTCGGCCATGGGGGCGGCCGAGGCCAGCCGGTCGAAGGCGTCGGCCTCCAGGACGACCGTCTCCGGCTCGTCGGCGTCCGGGTGGTGCAGCTCGATCGTCACCAGGTCGAGCGCCAGTTCCTGCAGCTCGGTCAGTTCGCCGGCGAGCGCCTCGATCTCGACCGGGCCGTCCTCCAGGTCGGGGTGCTGGCGGACCACGATGCGCACCAGGTCGCCGTCGTCCTCCGCGTGCTTGCCGGTCAGGTCCGAGAATCGGATGATCTTCTGGCCCATGTCTCCCTCTCTTGCCCCTGCGATCAGCCGAGAGCCTACCGATCACCCGCGACGGCCTTCCCGTCTCCGGCCGGCGCCTTCCCGTCTCCGGCCGGCGCCTTTCCGCCTCCGGCCGGCGGGCCTACTCGTCTCTGCCCACGGGCAGAGCCGCTCTGCCTTTCGGTAGAGCCGCGGATCCGCCGTGAGGCGCACGCCGTCGCGGCTGCGGGTATCGATACTGGTCAGCGTGGTGCGCACTCGTCTGTTCCGTCGTTCTGTCCGCGGTCGTCCCTCCCGAGGGTTTCCGGGCGGGGCCGGGCGCGCGGCGGCGGAAACGGCCGGGGTGGTGCTCGCGGGTCTGGGTGTGTGGGTGGCGGTCGCCGGTCTCGGGCTGCTGCCGCACCCGTATCCGCAGCTGCCGGCGCTGGCCGCCGGTGCCGGGCTGTTCGTCCTGCGTCGCCGCTTCCCCGCGACCGTGCTCCTCGGCCTCGCCGCGCTGACGGGTCTGGCGTCCTGCGTCGCTCCGGTCACGGCGGCGGCCGCGTTCACGGTGGCGCGGCGGACGGAGCAGGCCCGGCGGCGGGCTCGACTGCTCACCGCTGCGGCCGCGCTGCTGGTGGTGTGTGCGACGGTGTCCGCACCCTGGCTCGGTCCGGGGCCGATGGCGTACGGGCTGGCGCTCGGTCTGGTCCTGACGCCGACCGCCGTGATCGTCCCGGGCCTGGTCGGCACCTCGTACGGGCAGCAGCGGCGCCTGGTGCGGGCGCTGCGCGAGCGCGGGGACGCGGCCGAGCGGGCCCGCCGCTTGGCCGACAGCGAGGCCCGTATCCACGAGCGGTCCCGGATCGCCGCCGAGATGCACGATCTGGTGGGGCACCGGCTCAGCCTCATCTCGCTGCACGCCGGCGGGCTGGAGCTGGCCCTGGAGCGGGCCGAGCCCGGGCTGCGCGAGGAGGCGGTCCTGGTGCGGCGCACCACCCGGGACGCGATGCGCGAGCTGCGGCAGGCGCTCGGGGTGCTCGGGCCGCTGGGCCGGGACACCGGGCCGGAGGCGCTCACCGACGCCACCGGGACCCGTGCCGACCTGGAGGCGCTGGTGGCCCGGTCCCGGGACGGGGGGATCGCCGTTCGGCTGGACTGGACGGGGCCGGACCTCGACGCCCGCCCGGCGCCGGTGCGCCGGGCGGTGCACCGGGTGGTCCGGGAGGCCCTGACCAACGTGCACCGGTACGCGGGCGCGGCGCACGTCGCCGTGACGGTGGTGCACGGCCACGCGTCGGTGCGGGTCACCGTCCGCAACGGCGCCCCGCCCTCCCGTCCGGGCCCGGCCGTTTCCCTGGGCACCGGCCGCGGGCTCACCGGCCTGCGGGAACGGGTGGAGCTGCTGGGCGGGACGTTCGACGCCGGCCCGCTGCCGTCCGGTGGCTTCCGGGTGGACGCCACCGTTCCGGCCGAGCCCGGCGACGCCCCCGGACGGCCCGGTGCCGAGCCGGAGGAACCGGAGAGGAGGGAGGGGGAAGCGGGGTCGACCGGTGACGAGGGGGGCCTCGCGCCCGGGAGCCGGACCGCCGCGCACCTGCTGACGCTCGCCCTCGGGCTGGTGGCGCTGAGCGTGCTGACGGCTCTCGGCACCGCCTTCGTCCACGCCACCGCGCCGCGGCCGGGCGCCGGGCCTCGCCCGCTGCCCCGGGTCGGCATGACCTACGGCGACGTCGCGGCCACCGGCGTCCTGGACAACGCGGCGGTCCGGGCCGCGGCCACCGGCCACGAGCCGCCGCGCCCCGCCGGCACGGCCGGCTGCCTCTACCCCTTCAACGGCGCCACCGAGCGCGCCCCCGGCGGCCTGACCATCGCCCGCTACTGCTTCGACGGCGCGCAGCGCCTCATCGCCATCGACCGCTTCACCGTCCCGTCGGTCCGGGACGCCGCACCTTGGGAGAACCCGTGACCGAGCCCACCCGGCCGATCCGTGTCCTGCTCGCCGACGACGAGACGATGATCCGCCACGGCGTGCGCCTGATCCTCCGGCACGCCGAGGGCATCGAGGTCGTCGCCGAGGCCCCGGACGGGCGGCGGGCCGTCGAACTGGCCGCCGCCCACCGCGCCGACGTGGTGCTGCTGGACATCCGGATGCCGGTGTGCGACGGGCTGGCCGCGATCGCTCCGCTGCTCGCCCTCGATCCCGCGCCGCGCGTGGTGATGCTGACGACCTTCGGCGACGACGACAACGTCGTCAGGGCGCTGCGGGAGGGCGCCGCCGGGTTCCTGCTGAAGGACGAGGGCCCGCAGGAGCTGATCAGCGCGGTCCGGGCGGCCGCGGCCGGGGACGCGGTGCTCTCCCCGGGCGTCACGGGGGCCGTGATCACCCGGATGCTCCGCGCCGCCGACCCGCCGCCGACCGGCGGCGCGCTCGCGGACGAGCGGATCGCCCGGCTCACCGGCCGGGAGCGGGAGGTCCTGGCGATGCTCGGCGAGGGGCTGTCGAACCAGGACATCGCGGGGCGGCTCGGCATCGGCGTCGGCACGGTGAAGACCCACGTGGCGGCGATCCTGGACAAGACCGGTTCGGCGAGCCGCGTCCAGGCGGCGGTGTTGGCCCACCGGACCGGCCTGGCCCCCTGATCTCTCCCCCGGGGCGGAGCCGTCCCGGGCCGGCCTCTGCCGTCCGGCAGAGCCGGGCCCGCGGCGCCGCTCTTTCGACAGAGGCCAACTCCCGCCTTTAGCACGATCTTTGGGCGGTTCGGGGCGGTGAGGATGGAGGCCATGTCGCACACCTTCCCCCTCTCCGGCACCACCCCGACCGGGTTCTCCGGCACCACCCCGGCCGAGCCGGCCCCGGCCGCCCGCGCGTCCGGCCTGACCAGGACGTACGGGACGGGCGAGCACCGGGTCACCGCGCTGGAGGGGGTGTCCGTGGAGTTCGCGCGGGGCCGGTTCACCGCCGTCATGGGCCCCTCCGGCTCCGGCAAGTCCACCCTGATCCTCCCCCAGCCTGGCGGCTGGGAGGTGCCCCCGTCATGGCCGGGCTGGACCGGGCGACCTCCGGGTCGGCCCGGATCGGCGGTGTCGGGCTGTCCGCCCTGAACGACCGGCAGCTCTCCCGGCTGCGGCGGGAGAAGCTCGGGTTCGTCTTCCAGGGCTTCAACCTGCTGCCGACCCTCACCGCGCTGGAGAACATCACCCTGCCGCTGCGGCTGGCCGGCCGGCGGCCCGACGCCGCGTGGCTGGACACCGTCGTCGCCACCGTCGGGCTCGCCGACCGGCTCGCGCACCGCCCCGCCCAGCTCTCCGGCGGCCAGCAGCAGCGCGTCGCCGTGGCCCGCGCCCCGGCCTCCCGCCCGGAGATCGTGTTCGCCGACGCGCCGACCGGCAAGCTCGACTCCCGCTCGGGCGCCGAGGTCCTCGGGTTCCCGGGCCCCTCGGTGCGGGAGCTCGGACAGACCGTGGTGCGGTGACCCACGACCCGGTGGCCGCCGCTCACGCCGACCGGGTGGTGTTCCTCGCCGACGGCCGTCTGGTGGACGAACTGCACGAGCCGACCTCCGGCGCCGTCCTGGACCGGATGCTCGCGTTCGAAGCCCAGCCGCCGGGCCACGCGCCCTGACCCCGAGCCCGGGCCACGCGCCCTGACCCCGAGCCCGGGCCTTGCGTCCTGACCATGCGTCCCGACCGCCGTCCGCCGAATCGCGCCGCCGTCCCACCTCCTCCGAAAGCCCACCATGCTGCGAACCGCCCTGCGCAACGTCCTCGCGCACAAGGCCCGGCTGGCCATGACCGTCCTCGCGGTCTGCCTCGGGGTCGCGTTCATCACCGGCTCCCTCGTCTTCGCCGACTCCACCACCGCCGCCCACCGCGCCTCCATGGCCCGGGACTACGCGGGCATCGCGGTCACCGTGGAGCCGAAATCCGCCCCCGGCTCCCCTTCCGACGCGCGCGCCACCGTCCTCGACGACGCGCTCGTGGCCGGGCTGGCCGCCGTGCCCGGGGTCGCCGCCGCCAGGCCGACGGTGGACGGCTCGGTCACCCTGGCCGCCAAGGACGGCTCCCCGATGCGCGCCGACGACGCGATGGGCAGGCTGGCCGCGGCCTACCTCCCCGGCGCCGACGGCAGAGACGGCCGCTACCCGTTGACGTCCGGCCGCGCACCGCGCGGCGGCGAGGAGGTGGCGCTGGAGCGCGGCACGGCGGCGGCCGGCGGCTACGCGCTGGGCGACACCGTCACCCTGGCCGTCGACGGACCCGTCCTGCGGATGCGGCTGGTCGGCCTCGTCTCCACGGAGGACACCCGGGTCACCTCCGGCGGCACCCTCGCGGTGTTCGACAGGAGCACCGCGCAGCAACTGTTCGCCACCCCCGGCCACTACACCGGGATCGACCTGTCCGCCGCGCCCGGCACCGATCAGGTCGAACTCGCACGGCGCGTCGACGCGGTGCTCCCCGCCGACCGCGCCGAGGCGACCACCGCGCGGGCGAAGGCGGACCAGCAGGCGGTCTTCATCCGCACCAGGACCAACGGCTACGCCCGACTGCCCGTGATCTTCGCGGCGGTGTCGCTCTTCATCGGCTCGTTCCTGATCGTCAACACCTTCACCATGCTGGTCACGCGCCGCTCGCGGGAGATCGCGCTGCTCCGCGCGATCGGCGCCACCCGCCGCCAGGTGGTCGGCTCGGTGCTCGCCGAGGCGGCACTCGTCGGCCTCGCCGCCTCCGTCCTCGGCTTCGCCCTCGGGCTCGGTGTCGCCGCCGTCCTGCCGGACGTGCTCGGCGTGCTCGGCGGCGCGGACGACCGGCTGCCCCGGGGACCGCTGGTGATCGGCCCCGCCCCGGTGCTCGCCGCCCTCGTCGTCGGCGTCGGCGTCACGGTGCTCGCCGCGTGGCTGCCCTCCCGGCGGGCCGCCCGGATCGCACCCGTCGAGGCGATGCGCACGGCCGAGCAGCCCCCGTCCGCCGCGCCGTCCCGGATCCGGGGCGCGGCCGGCACGGCCCTGCTCCTCCTCGGCGCCGGCCTGTTGGTCTCCCTGAGCGGCGCGAAGGACGCCTCGGACCGGAACCTGCGGACCGCGATGGCCGGCTGCGGCGTCCTCGTGACCGGGCTGATCCTGCTGGCCCCGCTGCTGGCGGGACCGGTGATCCGCGCCCTCGGCCGGCTCGGGGCGTGGCTCACCACCGGGCTCGCCACCGGGTTCACCGCAGGAATCGCCGCAGCGCTCACCATCCGGCGGGGGCACCGGCGAACCACCCGGCCCGGCAGCCGGCCCGCGGCGCGGCACGGCGTCGTGGGCGGCCTCGCCACGGACAACGCCCTGCGGGATCCCCGCCGCACCGCCGCCACCGCCCTCGCCCTGATGATCAGCACCGCGCTGGTCTCCGGACTCGCCGTCATCGAGCACTCCGCCGGCCGGGCCCTGGACGCCCAGGCCGCCGCCGGTCTGAGCGCCGACTACGTCATCGGAACCCGCACCACGACCACCGCCATCGACCCGGCCGCCGTCCAACGGGTCGCCGCGCTCCCCGGCGTCGCGACCGCCTCCGCGGTCGCGGACTCCACCCTCTCCACCGGCGCCCTCGCCCGGCACGTCTCCGGCGTCGACCCGAAGACCGTGGGGGCCGTCATGAACCTCCACTTCACCAGCGGCTCCGCCGCCGGCCTCGGACCGGGCCGGATCGCCGTCTCCAGCAGCTTCGCCCGCGAGAACCGGATCGGCACCGGCGGACGGATCACCGCGAGCATCGGCCCCGGCCAGGGCGACCGCGACCGGACCTACACCGTCATCGGGATCTACCAGGACAACCCCACCGCCCAGGACGTGCTCGCCGACCGCGGCGACGTCCAGCAGCACGGCTTCCTGCGCGGCTCCGTCCAGCGCATCCTGGTGGCCACCGCCGGCCACGCCGCCTCGCCCGGCCTGGAGAAGCAGCTGCGCGGCGCCGTCGACGACAGCCCCCTGCTGAAGGTCCGGACCCGCGGCGGGCTGGTCCGGGAACAGGCCGGCGTCGCCGGCGACCTGGTCACGCTGGTCTTCGGGCTGCTCGCCGTCGGCGTGGTCGTCTCCGGCCTCGGCCTGGTCAACACGCTCGCCGTGTCGGTCGCCGAACGGACCCGGGAGATCGGCGTCCTGCGCGCCCTCGGCATGGAGCGCGCCGCCGTCCGCCGCATGATCCGCGTGGAGTCCCTCACCGTCGCCGCGTACGGCACCCTGCTGGGCCTCCTCGCCGGTGTGTTCGCCGCCTGGCGGATCAGCGGACTCGCCAACGGGGCCATCCCCCAGTACGCCTTCGCGCTGCCCTGGGGCACCCTCGCCCTGGTCGTCGCGCTCTCCCTCGCCGCCGCCACCGCCGCGGCCGCCCTCCCCGCCCGCCGCGCCGCCGCCCTCGGTCCGCTCCGGGCCGTCACCGACGCCTGAGGAGGACGCCTGAGGAAGACGCCTGAGGAAGACGCCTGACGAAGGCTCGCGAGGACGACGCCTGGCGAGGACGCCGGAGGCAGCGGCCGTTCAGCCGCTGCCGATGGCGCCCACCAGGCTCGCCACCGTCACGGTGTTGAAGACGAAGGCGATCGCCGAATTGGCCGACACGGTCCGTCGCATCTCCCGCGACATCACGTTGACGTCGGTCGTGCCGAAGGTCGTCATGACCGACATGGCGAAGTACACGTAGTCGGCCCAGGCCGCGGTCCCCTCCCCGGGGAACTCCAGCGCCTGCTCGTTCTCCACGAGGTTGTCGGCGTGGAAGGCGACCGCGAAGGACACCATCACGCAGACCCAGGCGTCGGCGACCAGGACGAGGGCGACGGTCACCCGGACGCCGACGGGAAGGGCCGAGCCGACGTAGCCGGGGCGCCACACCACCGAGACCACGAGCGCCACGGCCGCGACGAAGTTCGACACGCCGGGGCCGGGCGCGGTTCCGAGGACGTAGCGCTGCAGCACCGTGCCGCGATCGGCGCGTCCGGCCCAGGTGCGGATCCGCTCCGGGGAGGCGCGTGAGAAGGCGATCACCGTGACGGTGAGGTACGAGGAGAGGTAGACGAACAGCACCAGCACGGCCGCGTCCGCCGCCGAGAGCGGCGCCGGGCCCCGGCTGAACACCAGGAGGAGGACGAGGACCACCGCCGCACCGCCCGCGACGAGCGTGCTCACGCCCGCTCGACGGCGTTCGGAGAGCCAGGAGTGCACCGACGGGCTCCTCTGAGCGATCGTCACCCTGATCAGGTGGGGCGGATACCGGATCCGGTTCCCGGGCGTTCCGCCCGGTCCCGGAGCGGCGCCAGTGTAACCCCGCCGTCACCCGCTGTGACGAGGTCGGATGCGCGGCGCGGGGCCGCCCGCCCGGTCCCGCGCGCGGGAGCGGGCTACGCCTCGTTCCGGGTCGGGGGAGGACCCGGAACGAGGCTGTGGCGGGCTTCCCTCCGGGGCATCGGGGTCACCGCCGCGCCGTCCACTGTCGGGACCGCCCCCAGAGCGCCGCTAAAGCCCCGGTGAAGCGGGCCGGTACGGCGGCGGGCCGGGCGGCCGGCGCGCTTCGCGGGGCACCGCCCGGGAGAACCGGCCGCGCAACTTGCTGCCACCGTCACCGGATGTCGGCGCACCACGCGGTGCGGCGATGCTGGGGCGTGGCCTGTCGACACCGCGGCCACCAGCCGATCCGGGTGAGGAACCGCCATGACCATCGAGAGCACCGCGATCGTCGGCCCCGGGCTGGACCACGGGCTGCTCGGTCACGCCACCCGGCACCTGATCCACTGCCCGCCCTCCTGGGACCACTACCTGCTGGAGGCGCCGAGCAGCGGCGAGGAGCGCTTCCTGCTCACCGGGGACGCGCCGAGCACCCACCCGCTGTTCAACGACGGGCCGGGCCACTTCCACGACCCGCAGCTGGTCACCGAGGCGGTCCGGGAGATCGGCGAGTTCGTCGGGCAGCAGTACTTCGGCGTGCCCGCGGACCGGCCCGGCCTGTTCTACCGGGTCGGCCTCGGCGTGACCGAGGTGGCCGCCTGGCGCGCCGGGCGCGGCCCGGCCCGGATGACCACCGAACTGCGGGCCACGCCCGCCAACACGGTCAACGGGGTGCCGCGCGGCATGGACTTCCACCTGGACGTGTCGCTGAACGACGTGCCGTGCGCGACGGGCAGCGCGAGCCTGGTCTTCGTCATGCCCGGTCTGCACCGCAAGCAGCTCGCGCACAGCCGGTGGGCGGTGCGGGCGGCACCCGAACTGGCGGACGAGCCGGACGGCCCGGTCCGGCCGGTCGAAGCCGGCGCGGTCGGCCGCGACTCGGCGGCGAACGTGGTGGTGAGCGAGCCGACCCAGTCCTCGCAGGGCCGGCTCAGCACGTGGGTCCTGCCGCACCGGGACGCCCCGGCCCTGGGCGCCACCGCGGACGGCCACCTGAGCGGCACGCTGCTGATGGAGTCCCTGCGGCAGGCCTCGGTGCTGACCGCCGGGCGCGCCGTCGGGCTGGTCCCCGAGCGGGCCATGCTGGCCGCCTGTGACGTGCACTTCCGCGGCTACGCCGAGGCGGACCTCCCGGTGCGCTGCGCGACCGTTCCCGGGGCGATCGGGCGGGACGCGGCCGGGCGGCCGAGCGTCCCGGTCACGCTCACGCTGACCCAGAACCGGAGAACGGTGGCCGAGGCACGCACCACTGTGGTGCAGGACTTCTGACCCGGCGCCGACCGGCGGGTCGCCGTCACCGCCGGGTACGCGGCGGCAGAGAGCACGGGGGGTGGGCCCGGTGAGGTTCCGGATCCTGGGACCGATGGAAATCGAGGGCAGTGCGGGCCCCGGGGTCTCGCACACCCCGCAGGCGGCCAAGCTGCGCGTGGTGCTCGGCACCCTGCTGGTCCGGGCCAACCAGGTGGTGTCGGTGGACAGCCTGGTCACCGAACTGTGGCAGGACGAGCCGCCGCGCACGGCCACCTCCACCCTGCACGTCTACGTCTCGCAGCTGCGCAAGCTGCTGGACGCCGTCGACCCCGCCCGGGGCCGGGAGCTGCTGCGCACCCAGCCCCCGGGCTACCGGCTCTCCCTCGCACCGGAGCTGCTCGACCTGTCCGTGTTCGAGGAGCTGCACCGGCTCGGCCGGGAGGCGCTGGCCGACGGCCGCTACCACAGCGCCGCCGACCTCCAGCGCCGGGCCGTCGCGCTCTGGCGCGGCCCGCTGCTCTCCGACACCCCGCACGGGCCGCTGCTCGAAGGGGCCGCCGCCCAGCTCGCCGAGGCCGGCGCCGCCGCCCTGGACCAGCGGATCCGGGCCGACCTCGAACTCGGCCGGCACCACGAGCTGATCGCCGAACTGCGGTCGCTGGCCGCCGAGCACCCGCTGCGCGAGGAACTGCACGGCCATCTGATGCTGGCCCTGTACCGGGCCGGGCGGCAGGCCGAGGCGCTGCGGTCCTTCACCGAGCTGCGGAAGCTGCTGGTGGCCGAGCTGGCGGTCGAACCCGGTCCGCCGTTGCAGCGGCTGCACCGCCGGATCCTGGCCGGTGATCCCGGGCTGCTGCTCACGGCCGCCGGGGACGAGGAGCCCGCGGCCGCCCGGAAGGGCGCGCAGGGCGCGGTGCCGCTCGACGTCCCGGGCGGTGCCGCGCTGCCCCCCGCCGACCCCGTCTTCACCGGCCGCGACACCGCGCTCGCCCGGGTCGAGGAGCTGTTGCGGAACGGCCCGGCCGGGTCGTTCGTCGCGGTGGCCGGGCAGCCGGGCGTCGGCAAGACGGCGTTCGCCCTGGAGGTCGCCCACCGCAGCGGTCCGGCCTTCCCGGACGGGCGGCTCTTCCTGGACCTCCAACCCGAGCCGGGACACCCGCTGCCCGCCACGAAGGCGATCTCCACGCTGCTCCGGCGGCGCGGGGTGCGGCTGGCGCACGGCGCCGGTGCGGGCGAGCTCCGTGACGCCTGGCAGGAGCAGTTGACGGACCGTCAGTTGCTGCTGGTGCTCGACAACGCCGACTCCGAGGCGCAGCTGCGACCGCTGCTGCCGACCACCGCCGGGAGCAGCGCGATCGTCACCGCCCGTCGGCTGCCCGCCGGGCTCGGCGGCATCCGGCCGGTCCTGCTGGACGCCCTCGACCCGGAGGAGGCCCGGGCGCTGTTCGCCGCGGCGGCGGGACCGGAGCGGGAGGCGGCGGAGCCGGCCGCCGTCCGCGAACTGCTGGAGCTGTGCGGCCGGCTGCCGCTCGCCGTCCGGGTGGTGGCCGCCCAGTTGACGGCCCGTCCGCACTGGAGCGTCGCCTCGCTGGTGGACCGGCTGCGGGACGAGCGGTTCCGGCTCGGCGAGCTGCAGATCGGCGAACTCGACGCGCGTGCCCCGCTGTTGCGGGCGTACCAGGACGCCCGACCCGAGTTGCGGCAGGCCTTCCGGCTGCTCGGGCTGCTGCCGGCCGGCCCGTTCGGGCGCGCGGCGGCCGGTGCGGTGTTCGGCCGCTCCCCCGCGGAGACCGCCCGGCTGCTGGACGGGCTGGTCGACGACCGGCTGCTGGTCGCCGCCGACCGGGCCGGCTACCTGGTCCCGGAGCTGCTGCGGGTGCTGGCCGTCGAGCGGCTCACCGAGGAGGAGAGCCCGCAGGACGTCGGGGACGCGATCGAGCGGCTGTGCGCGGAGTACGCCCGCGCGGCCGAGCGGGTCGTCGCCGTACTGACGCACGCCCGGCCCTGCGGGGACGCGCCGCCCGAGCCCGCCGGCTGGTTCACCCGCGAGCGGGAGGCGCTGGTCCGCGCCGTCCGGCAGGCCCACGGGGCCGGCCGGCTGAGCGCCGCCGTACGGCTGGTGGCGGCGCTGGACGGCCACCTGGAGACGCACGCCGCGTGGGGCGCCTGGGCCGAGACGCACGCGCTCGCGCTGGACGCGGCCCGGCGCTGCGGCGACCGGGGGGCGGAGGTGCGGACGCTCCGCTCGCTCGGCGACCTCGCCTGGCAGCAACGGCGGTTGGCGGAGGCCGAGGAGCACTACGGGCTGGCCCGCCGGATCGCCGAGGAGACCGGCCACCGGGCGGAGCTGAGCCGGGCCCTGGCCGGCCTGGCCGAACTGCGGATGGACGCCGGGGACGGCGCCGCCGCGGAGGAGCTGCTGACCGCCGCGCTCGCCGCCGACCCCGAGCCGGCCGACCGGCGGGCCCGGTTCGACGTGCTGCGCGCCCTCGGGTTCCACGCGCTCGCGGGCGGCGACCGCGCCCGGGCGCGCACCCGCTTCACCGCCTGCGTGGACCTCGCCCGCGCCCTCCATGACCGCCGGCTGGAGTCCTTCGCCCGCCGGGCCCTGCGTACCGCCCGGTCCGGCCCCGGCCACCGGCTGGAGGTCCGTCCCGGCGTCTGGCGGCTGCACGAGCCCCGTCCGCAGCCCGCGCCGGCCCTTTAGCCACCCTTAAGCAGGACCGGCGACAGTGGTAGGACCAGGACCCTTGGCGGCTCAGGTCTCTTGGCCGGCCAGGGCCTCGGCGGACCGGGACCCTCGGCCGATCGGGGGCCCTGGTGGACGGGGAAGCGCAGGACGGGGGGCGGGGAGTGCCGGCAACACGAGAGGGGTGGCGGTCGGTCCGGGCGGCGCAGCCTTCGCCGTGCTCCCCCGGAGCCGTCGAACTGATCGGACGTGAGCGCGAACTGCTTGCCCTGGACGCCCGGTTGGCGGACCGGTCGCTACGGCTGCTCACCCTCACCGGGCCCGCGGGGGTCGGCAAGAGCCGGCTCGCCGCGGCCGCCGCGCCCGCGGCCGCCGGCTTCACCGCCGCCCGGTCCGTCGACCTGGCCGACGTGACCGGCGAGCGCCTGCCGGAGGTCGTCCGGCGGGAGGCCGCCGCGCCGCGGCCGGCCGACGACGGGCACGGCCGGCTGCTGCTCCGCCTCGACACCTGCGACGGCCACGGGGGCGCGCTCGCCACCGCCGTCGCCGAGGTCCTCGCCGGGCAGCCGGACCTGGTGGTGCTGGCGACCAGCAGGTCGCCGCTGGGGGTGTCGGGCGAGCGACTGCTGCCGGTCCGCCCGCTGCCGGTGCCGGAGGCCGCCGCGGTGGCCGAGGACGAGCCGGACGCGCTGCTCCGGCTCCCCTCCGTCGCGTTGTTCGTCCGGCGGGCGCACGACATCGACCCCGGCTTCGCCCTGACCACCGAGAACGCCGCCGCGGTCGCCGGGATCTGCGCCCTGCTGGAGGGGCTGCCGCTCGCCCTGGAGCTGGCGGCCCGGCAGCTGCGGCTCTACTCGGCGGAGGCCCTGCACGCCCGGCTGCGCCAGCGCGGCGCACTGCTCGGCGGCGGCCCGCTCGACACGCCCGAGCGGCACCACTCGCTGGCCGCGCTGGCCGCCTGGAGCCGGCGCGGGCTGCACCCCGACCAGCACGCCCTGCTGGAGCAACTCGCCGTCTTCGAGGGCGGGTTCGGCCTCCCGATGGCCGAACGGGCCGCCCCGGGCGGGGGCGCCGACGTCGAGACGGCGCTGGAGGTCCTGCTGGACCGCCACCTGCTCACCGTGACCGGCAAGGAGGAGGGCGAGCCCCGGTTCGCGGTGCCCGAGCCGATCCGCTCCGCCTGCCTGGCCGAACTGGCGGACACCGGCCGCGCGGACGCGGCCCGGGACCGCCACGCCGAGGCGTTCCGCCGGCTGCTCACCGCCGTCGAACCCCGGCTCACCGGCAGCGAGCAGGACCACTGGCTGCGCACCCTGGCCGGCGAGGGCGCCAACCTGTCGGCCGCGCTGCGGCGGCTGCACGACCGCGGTGACACCGAGGGCGCCGCCGGGCTGCTGCTCGCCTGCCGCCGCCCCTGGCTGCTGTCCGGGCGGCTGCGCGAGGGCCGCGACTGGTGCGACCGGCTGGGCTCCGACCCCTCCCTGCCCGAGCCGCTGCGGGCCCGGCTGACCGACCTCTCCGGCCACTTCGCGAACGCGCTCGGCGATCCGGAGACGGCCGTCCAGCGCCACCGCCTCGCCCTGGAAGCCGCCCGCCGGCTCGGCGACCGCCGGCAGGCCGCCGCCGTCTCCGCCCGGCTCGGCGCCGCGCTGCTGCGGCTCGGCGACCACACCGCCGCCGAGGCCGCGCTCGCCCCGGCCCGCGAGGTGCTCGTCTCGCTGGGCGCCGCGCACCTGGCCGCCGGGGCCACCGTCGACCTGGCCCGGGTGCTGCGCGCCCGCGGCGAGCAGCGCAAGGCCGCCGGTCTGCTGGAGGAGGGCCTGGCCGCACACCGCCGGCTGCGGCACAGCCAGGGCGTCGCCGACGCCCTGGGCGAGCTCGCGGCCGCGGCCGCGGAGGCGGGCGACCCGGCGGCGGCGGACGGCGCGCTGCGGGAGAGCCTGCGGGTGGCCGACGCGCTCGGCGACCGGACCGGACTGCCCGGCGCCCTGGAGCAGTTCGCCCTGCTGCTGGCCCGCACCGCCGCCCACCAGCAGCCCCGGGTGCTCCGGCTGCTCGCCGCCGCCGGGGCGCTGCGGCGGGCGCTCGGGAGCCGCCCGGACGAGGCGCGGCGGGTGGCGCTGGCGGAGGCCACCGCCTCGCTGCGCGCCCGGCTGAGCCCGGCCGACTTCGCCACCGCCGAGGACGAGGGCCGCCGGCTCACCCCGGCCGGCGCGGTGCTGGAGGCGCTCGCCGCGCCCGTGCCGGCGGCCGGGGCCGCTCCCGTCGATCCCGCCGGGCCCGCGCGCCAGCCGTTGACGCCGCGGCAGGTGCAGGTGGCGATGCTGATCTCCGAGGGGCTGACGAACCGGCAGATCGCGGCCCGGCTGAAGATCTCGGAGTGGACGGTGGTCAACCACGTCCGCGAGGTGATGCGCCGGCTCGGCTGCTCCTCCCGGGTGCAGGTCGCCTGGTCGGTGGGCCGATGGTGACCGGTGACCGGCGGCCCCAGCGGCCCACGCCGCCCGGGCGGGCCCCGGGGCAGGCCCTCGCCGCCGAGGCGCTCGCCGCGATCCGCCCGCCCGGGGACGTGGCCGCCCGGTTCCGCGCGGCCGGGTGGTGGCGTGACGAGACCTTTCTGCACGACCTGTACCGGACGGCCGCGCTCGACCCCGAACGGCCCGCGATCGTCGCCCACCGCCGCCACCGGGCCGCCGGGCACCGCACGGTCACCATCGGCTACGCCCGGCTGGCGCACACCGTCGACCGGTTCGCGGCCGCGCTGCGCTCGCTCGGGCTGGCCGAGGGCGACCCGGTCGCCGTCCAGCTGCCCAGCCGGTGGGAGACCGCCGCCCTGGTACTGGCCTGCCTGCGGGCCGGCACCCCGGCCGTCCCGGTGCTCCCGGCCGTGCGGGCGCACGGGCTGGAGCGGATCCTGGCCGCCTCCCAGGCCCGGGTCTGCGTGGTGCCCGACCGGTGGGAGGGCTTCGAGCACGCGGAGGCGCTGGCCGAGATGGCCCCCCGGCTGCCCTGGCTGCGCCAGCGGGTCGTCCTGGGCGACGCCGCGCCGACCGGGGCCCTGGACTTCGACGGGTACTTCCGGCGCGTCCCGCACGAGCGCGGCCGCCACGGCGACGGCCTCGCCCTGGGCGCCGACCGGGCCGACCGGATCGGCCTGATGGTCACGGTGATGGGCCTGGGCGACCGCTACACCGCCACCCTGCACACCCCCAACACCCTCTACGCGAACGTCGTCCCCCGCCGCCCGGCCGCCGGGCCGGGGCCGGAGCGCGGCGAGGTGATCTACTCCTCGCTGCCGCTCACCTCGCTGGCCTCGCTGCTGTTCACCGTCTACTGGCCGATCGCGCTCGGCGGCACCGCCGTCTTCCAGGACGTCTGGGACCCGGGCACCTGCCTGGACCTGATGGCCGAGGCCGGGGCCACCCTGGCGTACGCGGCCCCGGACCACTGGTCGGAGGTGCTGTCGGCGCAGCGGGAACGGCCCCGGCGGCTGGAGGCGCTGAACCTGGCGCTCTCCGGCGGGCGCACCCGCACCTCCGCGCCGCTGCTGGCCGAGCTCCCGGCGGCCCTGGGCGCCCCGGTGCACGCGGTGTGGGGGGCACCGGAGGTGGGCCTGGGCACGGTCGCCCGGGGCGAGACGCCCGCCGAACGCGCCGGCGAGAGCGACGGGCGCCCGCTGCCGGGGCTGGAGGTCTCCGTCCTGCCGGCCGGTCCCGGCCCGGTCGGCGCGCGGGAGCCGGCTCCGCTCCTGGTGCGCGGTCCCTCGGTCGCCGCGGCGGTGTGGCGGCACGGGGACCCGGCCCCGGTCGTCCCCTGGGAGCAGGACGGCTGGCTGGACACCGGGGACCTGGGCCGGGCGGACGGCCTCGGCGGGGTCGAGGTGCTGGCCCGGGCCGGTGAGCGGGCCGGCGGCATCTTCATGGTCCCGACGGCGGAGGTCGAGGAGGCGCTGCTGACCCACCCCCGGGTGGCGGAGGCGGCGGTCGTGGACTACCTGCACCAGGAGCACGGGGAGCTGCCGTGCGCGGTGGTCGTCCCGACGACGGAGGCGGAGCCGCCCGGCCTGGTCGAGCTGCGCGAGCACCTCGCCGCGCGGGGCGTCGGCGCGGGATTCCTGCCCACCCGGCTGGAGTTGGCCCGCGCACTGCCGCGGGACGACCGCGGCGGCGTCCGCAAGGAGGCCCTGCGCGGCTGGCTGACCACCCTCCGCCCGGGCACCCCGCGCACGCTCTGACCCCGGAGGGGGCTACGCGCGGGTGGCGGCCAGGCGGGTGGCCAGGGTGGTGAGTTCGGTGCGCCAGAGCGGGGAGAACGGGGCGGCGGCGACGATCCGGTGGACGCGGCCGAGCAGGTGGGCGATGGTGCGCTCGGCGCGGTCGCGGTCCTCGGCGCCCAGCAGCACCTCCCGCAGCAGGTCGCCGTACCAGTCGCGGTCCCCGCCGCCGCTGAGGAAGCCGCGCACCCGCCAGGCGGCGTGCAGCAGGCGGGCGTAGTCCTGGTAGACCACCGCCAGGTCGCCGCGGCCCGCCAGGGCCGCCCCGATCAGCAGCGGGTGCTGGAGCGCGTACCAGCCGCTGGCGCAGCCGCGGGCGCAGCCGACGAGGCAGCCGGCCGGCCACGGGTCGGCCAGGTAGCGGCTGGAGAGCGCGGAGTCGGCGTAGCTGCCGCCCAGCCGGCCGATCCGCAGGTCGTGCCAGACCTGCCGGGCGGCGTCCGGCAGGTCGGCGGCGAGCCGGTCGGCGAGGGCCGTCGCCAGATCGCCGACGAGGGAGGCCATGCCGACGCCGAAGCCCCGGGCGTCGCCGCCCCAGCCGTTGCGTTCGTGCTCGGCGGCGTGCAGGACGTGCAGGGTGGGGGCGCCGTGCCGCAGCAGGGCGTTCTCCCGGACGTCACGGCGGATCAGGTAGCTGGTGTCGAGGAGTTCGAGGGCCACGGCCGCGTCGACGGCGGGCCCGGCCGCCGGGTCTCCGCCCGCCGCGAGGTAGCCGGTGAGCAGGACGGTGGGCCGGATCCGCTCACCGCCGGCGGTGACCAGGTCGGCCAGGGCCTCCGCCATGCCCGCGGCCCGGGGGTCCACGGCCCGGCACCGGGCCCGTTCGGCGTGCAGCAGGCCGCGGGTCCGCTCCTCGACCCGGGCCAGCATGTCGGTGCGCAGCACCTCGGGCAGGGCCGCGTCCGGCGGCATGGGCTGCGTCGTCATGGCGTCTCCGTGGGTAGGCGCGGCATCGCACCGAGCCTCTCCGGCGGACGGCTGGTTCGGCAACGGCGGCGGGCGCGGGCCCGGGAATCCCCCCGGCCGACGCACCGTGACCGACTGATTCCTATCATCCGCGGCGCGGTGCGTTCACCGCATTGCCAGACTCCTGTCATACGGGTCGCCGAACCGTTACACCCGGCCACCCGAGCCGTGCAGGTGGAGCTGCGCGGGCAGCTCCTGACGGCGGGTGATGTTGAGCTTGCGGTAGACCCGGGTGAGGTGCTGCTCGACGGTGCTGACGGTGATGTAGAGCTTCATCGCGATCTCGCGGTTGGTGTGGCCGTGCACCGCGAGCATCGCCACCCGCTTCTCCGAGTCGCTGAGCCGGGCGTGGAGTTCGGCGAGGTCGACGCCGCCGGGGCGGGTGTCCTCGGACGCTGCGCCGGCCTGGCCGGGGCCGGGGGCGATCTGCTCGCGGAGGGCGTCGGCGCCGCACTCCTTGGCGAGCTGCCAGGCCCTCCGGTTGACCATGTCGGCCCGGTTGCCGTCGCCGAGCTCCTTCAGCACCCGGGCGAAGTCGGCCAGCGTCCGGGCGAGTTCGTAGCGGTCCTCGGAGTCGTGCAGCTCGTCCACCGCGCGGGCGAGCAGGGCGTGCCGCTCCTGGGGCTCGCACAGGGAGGCCCGCACGCGCAGCGTGAGTCCGGAGATCCACGGGTGGGCGGCGTCCCGGTGGGCGAGCTGGTCGGCGATGAAGCGGGTGGCCTGCGGGGCTTCGCCGAGGCGGATCAGCGCCTCGGCCGCACCGGTGCGCCAGGGCATCAGCAGCGGCCGGTCCAGGCCCCAGCGCTTGAGGCTGCGGCCGATGTCGAGGAAGTCGCCGAGTGCGGCGTGGAAGCGGTGGGTGGCGAGGTGGTACTCGCCGCGGGCCCGCAGGTAGGCGAGGCCGTGGATGCTGCCGGCGAGGCCCTCGGGCAGTGGGCGGCCGAGTTCGCGGGCGGCGGTGTCGTGGTGGCCGGCCGCGGTGGCGGCGCGGATGAGGGTGGCCGCCACACCCCCGGCGAAGGCGCTGCCGCCGCGCTCCGGCAGCAGGTCCAGGGCGGCCTCGGCCTGCTGCCGCGCGCCGGTGAGGTCGCCCTGCCGGAGCAGGGCCTCGGCGTGCAGGGCGGTGAAGGCGGTCTGCCAGCCGGGGGCGCCGCGCCGGACGGCCTCCTCCACGAACACCTGACACCAGGGCAGCACGCGGGAGGGGCCGTCGGTGGCCAGCAGGGCCCGGATGGCCTGCACGATCGGGGCGGCGGTGCCGTCGCCGAGGGTGGCGCCGCGCAGGAAGGTCTCGGCCGCGACGCCGGCCACGCCGTCCGCCGCGTACTCGGGGGCCGCCCACAGGGTGGCGGGTGCCGGGATCCGGGCCGGCAGCGGTTCGCCGGGCCGGGCGGCCGCACCCGGCTGGGCCGGGCCGGCCCACCAGGGGAAGGCGGAGAGGCCGTCCAGCGGGCCGGCGCCGCGGCCGAGCCGGGCGGGCCGGCCGGTGCGTTCGGCGTCGCGGCCGGCGGCCAGCCGTTCCAGGGCCTGGCCGGCCTCGTCGATCCGGCCCTGTTCGGTGAGCAGCCGGGCGAGCGGGCCGAGCCGGGCCGGGCCGAGCTTTCCGGCCCGTAGGGTCTCCAGCGGTCCGGCGAGGTCGCGCTCGGCGGCGCTGGGGTTGGTCCGCCAGGTGATGGCGGCGAGCTTGGTGCGGAACTGGGCGCGCTGTCCGTCGTCGGCCCGGCCGCGGCAGGCGAGTTCGAGGCAGGCGACGGCCAGGTCGGTGGCGCCGTCGGCGAGCAGCTGCTCGGCGGCGGTGGCGAGCACCGTCACCGCCCACGGCAGGTCGGTGGGGCCGACGGCGAGCAGTTGGGCGGCCACGGCGGTGGTCGGGGCGCCGTCCCGGTGGGCGAGTTCGGCGGCGCGGCGGTGCAGGGCGGTCCGGTCGTCGGGGTCCATCCGGTCGAGCACCGCCTGGCGGGCGACGGCGTGGCGGAAGCGGTAGCCGTCGAGGATGCCCGCGGCGTCGAGGGCGGCGCTGCCCCGGACGACCGTGCCGTCGGTGCTGCCGAGCAGGCGGACGGCGAGTTCGCGCGAGGCGAGTTCGTCGAGGACCGCGAGCACCTCGGCGAGGCGGCGCGCGGCCGGGCCGCAACGGTGCAGGCAGGCGAGGACGGCCTGGGTGAAGGCGCCGCCGAGTTCGGGGGCCCGGCCGGAGGCCCGGTGCTCCTCGATCAGGGCGCGCAGCAGCAGCGGGTTGCCGCCGGCGGCGTCGGCGGCGGGCGGGGTCCTGCCGTCGGCCGGGGCGGCGGCCGGTCCGGCGGCCAGTTCGGCGGCGGCCAGCCGGCCGGCCGCCTCGGGGCGCAGCCGCTCGGCCCGGATCCGGACGAAGCTGCGCTGGCGCAGCAGTTCGGTGCCGTAGGCGGGCTCGTCGCCGCGCTCGTGGACGGACTCGGTGCACACCAGCAGGACGCGGGCGGCGCGGGTGCGGCGGACCAGGTGGAGCAGGTACCGGCAGGACAGGTCGTCGATGTGGTGCAGGTCGTCGACGCAGATGACCACCGGCGCGGTCTCGGCGAGCTCGTGCACGGCGGCGCACAGGGACTGCATCACGTCGATCCGGGACGGGTCCGGGGCGGCCGCCGGGTCCGGCAGGGTCCCGGCCGGGGCGGCGGCCAGCAACTGGCCGAGCACGCCGAGCGGGAGGTCGTGTTCGACGGCGGTGCCGATGGCGCGCAGCACCACGGCGCCGGAGGCGGCGGCGCGTTCGGCGACCGTCTCGACGAGTTCGCTCTTCCCGCAGCCGACGGCGCCCTCGATCAGGACGGTCCTGGGGTTTCCCCGCAGGCAGTCCGCGAGGGCGGATTCGAGTACGGCCAGTTCTCGTTCACGGTCGATCAGCACTTTTGGGGCTCCCGGCTTCGTCCGCCTCGCGGTCAGCGCGCCCGCCCACGGCGATCACCGGAAGGTCGCGGGCGCGGTAGAGACTTGCCACCCGGACATCGATCCGCCGGCGGTTTTGAGTCTAAGCAGCACGCACCGCGCGGGCGGCGGGCCGCATGCCGACCGGAAGTTGCACGGCAACAACTTCCCTCGACGCCGCCGCCGCGGGCCCCGCCCCTGCTCGGACCGGCCTTACCGGGTGCGGAAGATCGGGCGGGGTACGTCGCGGGGGCGGGTCCGGGCCCGCCACTCGCGCGGGTAGCCGACCGACACCTCCTCGAACCGGACGCCGTCGTGCCAGCTGGTGCGGGGGACGTGCAGATGGCCGTAGACGGCGGCGGCGGCGCGGAACCTGAGGTGCCAGTCGGCGGTGCGCTCGGTGCCGCACCACTGGGCGAACTCGGGGTGGCGCAGGATCCTGGTGGGCTCCCGCACCAGGGGGTAGTGGTTGACCAGGACGGTGCGCAGCTCCGGGTCGCAGTCGGCCAGCCGGCGCTCGCTCTCGGCGACGCGGGCGCGGCACCAGGCGTCCCGGGAGGGGTGCGGGTCGGGGTGCAGCAGGTACTCGTCGGTGCAGACGATGCCGGCCTCGTGCGCCTGGGCGAGGGCCTGGGCCTTGGTCGCCGCGGTGGGGGTGCGGAAGGTGTGGTCGTACAGCACGAAGAGCGGGGCGACCACCAGGGGTCCGCCGGGACCGCACCAGACCGGGTAGGGGTCCTCGGGAGTGAGGACGCCGAGGGAGCGGCACAGGTCCACGAGGTGCCGGTAGCGGGCTTCGCCGCGCAGTTGGACGGGATCGCCGGGGGTGGTCCACAGGTCGTGGTTGCCGGGTGCCCAGATGACGCGCGCGTAGCGGGCGCTGAGCACGGAGAGCGCCCACTCGACGTCGGGGAACAGCTCGCCCACGTCGCCGGCGACGATCAGCCAGTCCGCGGCGCTGTCGGGGTGGAGCGCCTCGACGAACTCCCGGTTCTCCCGGTGCGCCACGTGCAGGTCGCTGATCCCCATGAGCTGTCCGTGCGGCATGGGGCGAGGCTACGGGCCGCGGGGCGCCGGCCGACACCCCTGCCGACCCCTTATGGCAACCGCATGGCAAGCGTGCCCGGGCGGGTGGCAGGGCACCGGCTGGGCGCCGGCGGGCCGGGCTCGGGGTAGCAGTCGGCTGGGAGGCGGGGGGCGGTGGCGGGGGCCGCGCGGACGGGCGGGCCGGTGGGCGCTGGCGGTGGCGGGAGTGCCGGGCGAGGGTGGGGGGACCCACGTCGAGGTGCTCGGAGGATATCGTGATCAGCACGCTGTTGCCCGCCGCGGCCGTTGCCGTCGAGTCGACCGTCGACCGGGAGATCGCGCTCTTCCCCGAGGAGGCCCACCAGGTCCGCAACGCGGTGGTGGGCAGGCAGCGCGAGTTCACGACGGTCCGCTGGTGCGCGCGCCAGGCGCTCGGCCGGCTGGGCCTGCCCGTGGTGCCGATCCTGCCGGGCCGCCGGGGCGCGCCGCAGTGGCCGGGGCAGCTGGTGGGCAGCATGACGCACTGCACGGGCTACCGGGCGGCGGTGCTGGCCCCGCGCTCGGAGGTCTCCGCGATCGGCATCGACGCCGAGCCGAACGCCCCGCTGCCGGACAGGGTCCTGGACTCGATCTCGCACCCGGAGGAGCGCGCCTGGATCGAGCGGCTGCGCTGGTCGGCCGCGGACGTGGCCTGGGACCGGCTGCTGTTCAGCATCAAGGAGTCCGTCTACAAGACGTGGTTCCCGCTGATGGGCCGTGAACTCGGTTTCGAGGACGCCATCGTGACGGTGGACCCGGAGGCGCGGACGTTCCGGGCGCAGCTACTGCTGGACCGCGAGGTCCGCGCCACCGGCGCACCGACCTGGTTCGACGGGCGGTTCGGAACGGCCGGCGGGGTGCTGCTCACCGCGATCGCCCTGCCCGCCCGTCAGCCCGGCAGCCCGGCGGACGCCGACCGCCACCTGCCGTCGGGCGTCCGGTAGCGCTCGCGCGGAACCGGCCGGGGGCGCTGGTCATTTCGCGCGCTCCCGGCCGGGCGGCCTGTCCGACGGTGTTTCGCGGGGATCAGCCCCAGCGGTCGTCGTCCTCCCGCGCGATGGTGACCTTGAAGCCGCCCAGGCGCTCGTCGGCGGCCTTGATGTGCAGTTCCTTGTTGAGGCCGAAGTGGTCGCTGTGGACGATGGGCTGTATCGGCGTGGTGATGCCCCACCGGTCGTCGTCGATGTTGGTCAGGCCGGCGCCGGACGCCGAGGTGTGGCCGAGCCCGATCAGAGCGGCGACGCCCGCGGCGAGCAGCGCGCTCTTGGCGGCAACCCGAAGCCGGATGGTCGAGTCCTTCATCTTGTCCCCCAAGCAGTCGGAACAGGTCGGTAAGTCCGGCAAGCAACGGGCCCCGCAGCCTGTGACGCCTTGCCTCGCGCCCTACTCTGCCGCGCAGGCAGCGCCAGGTCCGAGCGGATCTCGATGGCGTAAAGTTGCATGGCAGGAACTTCGCACTCCGACGGGGGCCTCTGAGTGTTCGGACACCCACAGTTTCAGACCGGCTTCGCCGAACTCGACGATCTGAGTGCGAGCGCCTACGGACACGCGGTCGAGTTAGGGCGGTTCGACCGGCACGCCATCGCCACGGTGTTGAAACTGGAAGAAGCCGAGGTCAACCGCATCGAGCAGGTGCTGCGGCTGATGCACCTGCTGCAGCCCAGGCCGGGCGATCCGAACGTCCTGGTCCCGGTCAGTCCGGACGTGGCCGCCGCCGATCTGGTCGGCCCGGCGGAACACCAGATCCGCGACCTGATGCAAGCGGTTACCGATGTACGTGGCAAGTTGCTGTCACTCACCCCCCTGTACTTCGAGGGCCGTCGGCTGCGCAACCGGTTCGAGGCCTTCGACGTGGTGACCGACGTCGACGCGATCCAGAACATGCTGGACCACCTCGGGCAGACCTGCCGCAAGGAGGTGCTCACGGTCCAGCCGGGCGGCGCCCGCCCCTCCACCCTGCTGCCGGCCGCGCGGAAGTCCGCCGAGGGCATGCTGGAGCGCGGGGTGCGGATCCAGACCATCTACCAGCACACCGCCCGCAGCGACCTCGCGACCAAGGCGTACGTCCGCGACGTCACCGCGCTGGGCGCCGAGATCCGCACCGCGGACCAGGTGATCGACCGGCTGCTGATCTACGACCGCGAGACGGCGTTCCTGCCGGTGCGCACCGGGGACGCCGAGGAGTCGACGGGCGCCGCCATCGTCCGCGAGCCGACCCTGGTGGCCTTCCTGTGCGCGGTGTTCGGGCACCTGTGGGACAGCGCGACCCCGTTCGTCTACGACACCCCGAAGGCCACGCCGACCACCGACGACCTCAAGCAGTCGATCATCCGGCTGATGGCCCGGGGCTACAAGGACGAGATGGTGGCACGCCGCCTCGGCATGTCGGTGCGCACCTGTCGGCGCCACATATCCGAGATCACCGAGGAGCTGGAGGCCACCAGCCGCTTCCAGGCCGGGTACAACGTGGCGATGGCGGGCCTGCTCGGCAAGGGGGCTCCGGTTGCGGCGGCCGAGCAGCAGCCGCCGCAACC
>NZ_JBHXTG010000106.1:0-25076 GCF_042677465.1 Kitasatospora sp. NPDC127111 | reverse complement strand
CAGTTGCGCTCGCGTCACGCACCACGGTCTACCGGATCAGAACCCGCCGCGAGGGTGAATCGCACAGATTGATCACGACCGAATACGCGCCCTAGTGGTACTTCATCGTGGCGGTGCGCGGGGACGAGACCGCGCACCGCTTCGACGCCGAGCCGGTGGCCCCCGCCTACGGCGGCGCCGGCCGCCGCACGCTGCCCCGCTACCGCACGGACTCCACTGCCCTGCACGAGCTCGCCACCGCGGACGGCCGTCGGGCGTTTCGGCAGGTCACCTGGCGCCAGGGCAGCCGCGGCGCGATGTGTTCACGGTTCCGTGCCCTACAGGTACGGCCCGCCGGAAAGATCCCCCGCGCGCTCGCCGCCGACGACGCGGGCGGCAGCGCGGCCTGGGACGGCGTTCTTCCGGCCGAGACCCTCCTGGTCGAATGGCCATCGGACTCCGAGGCCCCCACCGACTACTGGCTCACCAACCTCCCGCCCGACACCGCGATCCGCCGGCTCGTACGCCTGGCCAAGATCCGCTGGCGCATCGAACACGACTACCGCGAGATGAAGCACGGCCTGGGCCTGGACCACTTCGAGGGACGCACCTGGCGAGGCTGGCACCACCACGTCACCCTGGTCACCGCCGCCCACGCCTTCCTCACCCTGCGGCGCCTCGACCCAAAAGTCGAGACGCCGCTCTGACCTTCTACCGAGTCCTCGACGCCATCCAGGACCTCATACGGGCCTGGACCGGCGAATGCCCCACCTGCCACCGCGACTTACCCATCCCACCGCGACAACGCCACAGCCAAAGGACTCAGACCTAACGAAATACTACTAGTAGGAGTAGATCGAAGTGGATGTCATCGTTGCACCACCATGGGTGGTGCACAAGGTAGTGCCGGTCTGCGACCTGGCCACACCGTTGTTCACCTGAATCCGCCAGCCCGGGTAGGCAATGAAGCCGCCGCCCACCTTATAGAGGCCGCCATTTCCACCCTCCCTGTATCCGACGAGGATGTAGTAGGACCCGCTCGTGGTCCTGATGTAGACGCAGCCGTCGGACTTCTGGTACGTGCCGTAGTACGTGCGACCCGCCGTAGCAGCCTCCGTCGGGTGTGCTGCCGCCGCCCCACCGGATCCGAGGGTTAGGAGCGCCGCCACGATGCCAGCCACCGATACGATCTTCCTCGCCTTGACTGCGATCACTTCTGCCTCCCTTGAAGCGCGGGGGCGATCTGGCCAGACCGTCCGATTTGCAACCTAGCACTGCAGATCGCGCTCTACTATGGCCTTGGAGAACCTGCAGGGCATTGTGCCTGGATTGGCTGGATGAATGAGTCTCATGTTCCCCGCATACCTCGAACGTTCAGCAGGCATCAATTGCCACAAGGCTAACCGAGTCCACAGCGGGACGTGCGGGATATGCCGATCGTGGTCTAATGTGCAGTATGCGGAGTGGCCTGAGAATCGATATGATCGGTAATCAAGCCCAATAGAAGCGGACCACTGACACCGACCGCCGGCTGTGGAGCCGGGGCGGCCGGACCGAACCGGTCGTTATGCCAGGTTCACCATGGGCCGCCCGGCGGAGGGATGGGCGGCGCCGACCGCGATCAATTGATCCACTGGTCGAAAGCAAAGGTCATGGCGGTACGAACCATTTGTCGCTGTGCTTCTTCTGATAAGCCGCCGTTGCCTCCAGACACCGTTGGCACCGGTTGGATGTACCAGCACGGGTCTCCGCCAGGCAGCGCGGCGAAGCCGTCGAACCGAAGATCACCTGCAATCCATACGATGCCCCGGCCATCCGTCATTCCTCGCCAGACCTGATCTGGCACCTCACCTCGGAAAGCCGCCGCCGCAGCACCGTCCGGGGCAAGCAGCAGGAGCCGCTTGCTCGTCTCACCCGGAACCTCCTCCATCCGGCAAGGCCAGACCTGCCAGGGATGGGTTCCCAGGATCTCCCGCCAGGGCTGGGGCTTCCTCAGACCGGCACGGGTTCCCAGCCATGCGATTCCGTATGCCAAGAGCCCGAATGCAAGACCCACGGGGAACATCCCTGCGGGAGGGTTGTCTATCCACCAACCCAAAGCACCGCACATGCCGACGAACCAGCCGAAATACGCCGGTGACTTGCGGAGTGCCGCCACCCGCTGCTCAACGGCTTGCTCCAGACGTTGCTGTACCTCGGGAGTCGTTTCGGCCGCAGAACGCGGTGAGACCTGGTACCCGTACTCCCTTGCCAGCATCTACGACCCCCCGCTGTGCCCGCCCTGCAGACCGCTATGAAACCGCCCCCATCTGGCCAGCACAACCCCGCGTCCCGCCACCGCATCAGATGGTGACGGCTGTGATGACCGCTGTCACCGGTCACGGTGGGGCAGGCTCTGTGGCGGCGGGGGGCGGCCTGCTACATCCCGCCCCTCAGGTGCCGGCGCCCAGCTGCGAGGTCTTGCCGGAGCTGTTCGAGCAGTCGGCGTGCTACCTGGTCGGGCCGCTGCTGTCCGCCAACCCTGCCGACGCCCCGACCCTGCTGCGCCTGGCGCTCGCCGAAGGCCTCGCCGCCGACGCTCTGGTCCGGCCGACCGCGCCCGCCAACGGGTGATCCCGGTCGGGGGCATGCCGGGAGGGCAAGGCCGTTGGCCAGGGCAGAACGGGCAGTGAGATCTCTTCCTCGCCGGCGCCGAGTGCTGGAGCGGCCGTCAGGCCACCGGTTCGTTTCTCGTCATCGTTGCTCCCGTGTGGTCACGGCCGCATCTGGCTTCCGGTCAGCAGTGGCAGGACACGTCCAGCACCACGGAGTCCGGGTCGAGGGCATCCAGGTAGGCGTTGGCGTTCTGCAGGTAGCCGTCCTCGCGCTTGTCGATCCAACTTCCGTCGAGCCGCAGCAGCGCGTAGCCGGGCACCGCGTTGGCGCGCGCCAGGGCGAGGTTCTCGGCGCGGTCCTCGGTGAACCAGAACGGCCAGGCTGTCGGATTGTCGCCACCGGCCACCCACGCGTCGTGCCGCTCCCCGGCAAGTCGCTCGTGCGCGGCGCGCAGCGCCTCGAAGTCCAGCAGTCCGCGCGGGCCGCCGTCGCAGCGGTTCGGCAGGCCGGCGAGGAGGTCACGGTCCTGGGGTACTTCACCGTATTCGTACATGGCCAGCAGCGGATCCCCGGCGGCGTCCGGCCGGTGCAGCAGACGCGGGCCCTCGAGGCGCAGACCCAGGCCGTCCCACTTGCCCTGCGGGTTGTGGGTGGCGAGGTGGTACCCGCATCCGGCCTCGTCGACGTAGAGGTAGCCGTCGTCGCCGGGGACTTTCCCGGTCCAGGAGTTCATCGAGTCGGCGATCTCGCTCCAGCCGAGGGCCTCCCGGTCCGGCAGGATGCCGCGCTCCTTGTTCACCTGCACCCAGTACACGCTGTTGGGATCCGCTGGCTCGTAGTCCCGGTACTCGGGCATCTCGAGTTCGCTGTAGTACGGCATCAGGGCCGCGACCGCGGCTTCGCGGTACCGCTCGGGCGGCATCGACGGCAGGACGACGAGCATGTCGTACTTCGACATCAGACTTTCCTTCGCGTTCGTTGATCCACCACATCCTGTCGAACGATGGTGTGCCGATGCATCCGGGTTTCGGGCCTGCCGGGCAAGGAGCTGATCCCGTGGGCGACGTCACGGCGTGCGATCAGAGGCTTGGTGCTGCGATTCCAGCGGAGGCGGCGGTACTCGTCGAAGTCGTAGCCGCGATCGGCGAACAGTCGTCGGGGCCTGTTGCAGGTCGCTGGTGGAACGCTCGCTGGTGGGCGAGCACCGTCGCGGTCACGGAGGTTTCTACGACGCCCTGGCCCGTGGTCGCCTCGCTGCCGACCGGCTGAGGCCGGCGCGCGAAGGTGCACCGGCTCGGGGTGAACGGGTCGACGAGCGAGGGCAGTTGGGGATGGCTAGTCGTCCAGTAGGCGGTGGACGGTGAGGGCGGTGGTGGCGCGGGCCACGCCGGCGGGGGTGGTCAGGTCGAGGCCGAGGGAGGTGGCGATGCGGTCGAGGCGGCGGGCGACGCTGCTGTGGTGGAGGTGGAGCAGCTCGGCGGCGGCGCGGTGCGAGCCGGTGGCGCAGTAGGCGTCGAGGGTCTCCAGGTCCTCCGGGGCGGTGGCGGCGAGGCGGCTGAGCGCCGCCACGTCGGGGTTGCGGCGGGCCGCTTCCGTAGGGACGGCGGCCAGCAGGGCCAGCGCGCCGAGGTCGGCGTACCGGACCACCGGCTCGCGGGCGGTGGTGAAGCGCAGCGCGGTGCGGGCCTCGGCCCAGGCCAGCTCGGGGCGCGGGTCGGCGCCCAGGCCGGCCCGCATGTCGGCGGGCCAGCGCGCCCCGTCCAGGTCGGCGGCCAGCAGCACGCCGACGCCGCCGAGTAGGGCGGCCTTCACCGGCCGGTCCGGGCAGAGCTGCCCCGCGACCCGGCCGAGCGGCAGTGGCGAGCGCACCGCGGCCACCCGCACCGGCCGGTCCCCGGGGAAGCCCAGTAGGCGCAGCGCCCGTGCCCTGGACGCCTCGTCCGTCTCCGAACTGACGGCCAGTTCGACCAGCGCGGGGTCGGCCATCGTGGCGCGCGCCGGGCCGTAGCGTTCCACGGCCGCGGCGACGGCGATCGCCAGGCGGTCGAGCAGGACCACGTCCAGCGGATGCGGTGCCCCCGGCCGCTCCAGCCACACCGCGCCGATCTCCTCCTCGTCCAGGGTGACCGGCCCTGTGCTGGAGGCCGCCGCCGGCGGGTCCGCGGCCTCCCGGCCGTCCGGCGCCATCCGGATCGGACGCCCCGCCGCGCCGATCCGGATGCCCGCCGGGCACTCCGCCAGGCCCGCCGAGGCCCGGGCCAGGGCCGGCAGGTCCACCCGACGGCGCATCAGCGTGTCGTAGAACGCCACCACCTGCACCGTCCCCCGGACCTCCGGGTCCAGCTGCGACAGCCGTTCGGCCAATGCCTCCATGCCGTGAGCATAGGACCGCCGGCCGGCCCGCCGGACGCGCCGAGCGGTGCGTGGAACGGCCGGAAGACGCGACGGGCGGCGGACGACCCGGCGGGCCCCGGCCGCCAGGATGAACGGCATGGATCCCGAACTCGAAGCATTCGTCCACCTGCTGCCCAAGGTCGACATGGCCGACCCGGTCGGCACCCGTCACCTGTTCGACTCGCTCGCCGCGAGCCGGCCGCCGCTCGACACCACGGGCCTGGCCATCGAGGACCGCACCGTCCCCGGCGACCCCGACGTGCCCGTGCGGATCTACCGCCCCCGGCAGGCCCGCGGCGCCGTGGTGTGGCTGCACGGCGGCGGGTTCGTCTTCGGCGGCCTGGACGCCGAACACCCCTGGGCCACCCGGATCGCCCAGGACGCCGGGGCCGTGGTGATCTCGGTCGGCTACCGCCGCGCCCCCGAACACCGCTTCCCCGCCGCCCTCGACGACTGCTACGCCGTACTGGTCTGGGCGGCCGACCACGCCGCCGAACTCGACATCGACGCCGACCGGATCGCGGTCGGCGGCCACAGCGCCGGCGCCAACCTGGCGGCCGCCACCGCCCTGCGCTCCCGCGACGAGCACGGCCCGCGGATCCGCTTCCAGCTCCTCAACGAGGCCATCCTCGACGACCGCCACCGGACCTGGTCCGCCCGGAACTTCACCGACACGCCGTGGAACAACCGCGCCGTGCGGATCGCCGCCATGGACCACTACCTGGGCGGCCAACCGGCCACCCCGTACGCGGCCCCGGCCCTCGCCACCGACCTGACCGGCCTGCCGCCCGCGTACGTCGCCACCGCCGAGTTCGACCCCAACCGCGACGAGGGCATCGACTACGCGCTGCGCCTGCTGCAGGCCGGCGTGAGCGTCGAACTGCACCAGTGGCCGGGCACCTTCCACGGATCCCAGGCGATCCAGTCCGCCGAGGTGTCGCAGCGCCAGATCGCCGCGCTGGGCGCGGTACTGCGCCGAGCGCTGGCGGACTGACGAGGATTCGGGGCCGGGGAGCCGGGGCCGGGGCCGGGGCTGGGACGCGGGGCCAGGGCCGGGGCCGGGACGCGGGGCCCGGGCCAGGGCCGGGGGCTGGCGGCCCCGGCCCGGTCGGCGGGGGAGCGGCGCGAGCCGCACCAGTGCATCCGCTGCCAACGCAGCCGGTTGCCGGCCAGCGCCGTCCACACCGAGTGGATCAATACCGGACCGCCCTCATCCACTCCGGGCCTCGACCAGTGGGGCCTGCGCGGCCGAGCTGGTGCGATCGCGCTATGGGGGACTGTTGCCGAGCGCTGTGACCGGATGACGAGAGGCAGTCACTTTCGGTCATTGCTCCAGGGATCTCTGCAGAACCTGCGCCTTCCGCTGCCGTTCGTGCGACCGGTAACCCACGTTCGCCACTGGGGGCCTGAACCTCCGCGACCCGTGCGTTCCCGGTACGGACGCGAAGCGCTCAGCGGGGTCGGCGCCGCCTGCCGCGACCGGTCGTCAGCGGCTCCGCCGGGTGGTCGGCCGAGGCGATCAGCGCGGCGAGCACGGTGGTGACCGGCACCGACGCGACCAGGCCGATGCTGCCGACCAGCGTGCGGGCGATCTCCTCGGCCACCAACTCGCTGGTGGCCACCGACAGCACGTCGCGGTGGGCGACCGAGAAGAGCAGCAGCAGCGGAAGCGCCGCGCCCGCGTAGGCGAGCACCAGGGTGTTGACCGTGGAAGCGATGTGGTCACGCCCGATCCGCATCCCCGCGCGGTAGAGCTTGCGGGCACCCATCGCCGGGTCGGCCTGGTGCAGCTCCCACACGGAGCTGGTCTGGGTGACCGTGACGTCGTCGAGCACGCCGAGGGACCCGATGATGAAGCCGGCCAGCAGCAGGCCGCGGATCTCGATGTTGGGGTACAGATCGTGGATGAGGCCGGTCTCCTCCGACGTGTTGCCCGTCAGATGGGCCCAGGAGGTGAAGACCGACCCCAGCACCCCGATCAGCACCAGCGAGACCAGCGTGCCGAGCACCGCCACCGACGTCCGGGCGGAGAGCCCGTGGCACAGGTAGAGTGCGACCAGCATGATCGCGCTGGCCCCGACCACCGCGACCAGCAGCGGGTCCGAACCGTGCAGGATCGCGGGCAGGATGAACAGCGACAGCACCGCGAAGCTGATCGCCAGCGCGATCAGCGCGGTCAGCCCGCGCCAGCGCCCGACCAGCAGGACCGCCACCGCGAACAGCCCGGCCAGCAGCGCCATCGGGACGTCACGGTCCACGTCGACCACGGTGTACTGGAGCTCGGCCGGTGCGTCGGGCGCGTACGTCAGCACCACCTCCTCGCCGACGCTGTAGTGGCGCGGCTCGGCCGGGTGGACGACGGTGGTGAAGGTGCGTCCCTTGTCCGGCCCGGTGGTGACCTCGATGGCGTCCTGCTGGCAGGTGCCCTGGTCGGCGGGGTTGACGGCGCTGCAGGGCAGTTCCTCCACCTTCGTGACCTTGCCGTGCTGGACCTGCTGGTCGAAACCGACGCCGGTGCGCTCGTGCGCGGGCACACCGCCCGGCCACAGCAGGATCAGCCCGACCACGACCGCCACGGCGAACGGGATCAGCACGGCCGCGATCACCCGGCGGAGGTGGGCGGAGACGGGAGTGGCCGGGCCGTGCGCGTGCGAGTGCGGCGCCGCCGCGCCCCCGCCGTGCGGGTGGTCGCCGTCCGGCTGTTCCACGTCCACGTCGAGACTCCTCGAGATCGGCCGACCGCACAGCCGGAGCAACGGGCACAGACCATCATCGTCCCCGGTCCGGTGGGATCGCGGCAGGCGCGACCACGGGGCACCCGGGCATCAGGCGGCGGTCCCGCAGGACGGGCGCGTCGTCAGTGCGCAGGACGACGACCACCGTGAATCCCGCATCGAGCGGCACGTCGGCGTCGAACCGATCCGACAACGAGGTCACGAACACCGTCTGCTGGTGGCCGGCCGGGTCGTCGGCGGTCCGGCTCACCGCTGTGCGCGAGCCCGGGATCAGGGCGGGTCGGCGCTGTATCCGATCAGCCAGGCCAGGGCCCGGACCACTCCGAGCGCGAAGTCGTGCTCCTGCGGGCCGAGGTCCGTCCGGTTGTCCGTGGCTCGCAGGGCCGCGCGTTGCTCGCCCTTCAACTGGGCGGTTTGGGGGCGGTTTCCTACCTGTTGCGCACCGCTGACCGGAGCCGCGTGCCGGTGGCCGGCTGCCCACTCGTAGGCGGCCAGTGCGCCCCGCAGCGTGGGGGAGAGCGGCTGGGGCCCGCTCTCCAGGCGCACGATCGCGGCCTCCACCTCGGCCACGTCCGGACGCCAGCCCGGGCCGGTTCCTCGCTGGACATGGGCCCACCGTAACCGTGCGGACTCCGGCGCCCGGGGAGTGCACGACACGGCCTGCCAGTCAGGTCCCGCGGCCGTCAGGACACGCCTGCCCTCTGACGGCCGGTCCTGATCGGCAGGGCCTCGCAGCCCGGGGGCGGCGGCAGGTCCGGCAGGAGCGGTGCCGGCCGGTGAGGCGGTCGCCCCGGCGGGGGCGGCGTCGGCGGCAGCGACACGGTTGCCGGGGAAACGGCGGTCATGATCTCAGCTCTCCTCTACTCGACCCCGCCCGTCCCATCGACTACCCGGATCCGGCGCCCCGACGCCCGGTTCCGCCCGTAGATGGGGCTGCTGATCGCGCTCGGCGCCAACCCGCCCGTGTGAGCGGGCCGGCCTCGCGCCGGGGAGTGCCCTGGTTGCGGGCGGTCACACGGTCGGGCGTCCGGCGGGGACCGGTTTGAGCGGTCGGCCCCCGTCGGCGCCCCGGTGGACGTGGGTAGCGTGGAGGAAACGGGGTGGGCAGGCACGGAGACGGACACCCCTGGCGGCCCTGCGGCAGGCCCCGGGGCCTGCCGCGGCCGGTCCGGACAAGCGATTGCCAAGATCACCTCCGGGCTCCCGGCGCTGCCCCGCGCGGAATCTCCGTGCGCGCCGGCTCGTTGCATTCGGATAGACAGTCCGATGGCTTCCGCGTCGACGTGCCGAACCGGCGCCCGGCCGAGCCTCGTCGGGAGGCGGGTCCGATGGCTGACAGCGAGATCCGAGGGATCGATCCCTCCGTGCGGCCGAGCGGCGACGGGTGTGCGGAGTGCCTGGCGGGGGAGGGGCCGGGGTGGTGGTTCCACCTGCGGCGCTGCGCCGCGTGCGGGCACATCGGCTGCTGCGACTCCTCGCCCTCGCAGCACGGGACGAGGCACGCCCGCGAGGCGGGCCACCCGTTCCTGGCGAGCTTCGAGCCGGGTGAGGATTGGCTGTGGAACGTCGAGACCGAGGAGTACTACGAGGGGCCGCAACTGGCGGCGCCCGCCGCGCACCCGCTCTCGCAGCCGACGCCCGGCCCGCTGGGCAAGGTCCCCGCAGACTGGCAGTCGCACCTGCACTGACGAGCTGAGGGGATCTCGCGGCGGACTCAGGGCGGCTCGGCCGGCAGGCGGCGCGGGTCGGTGACTCCGCCGGGGCAGGCGAGGCCGTCGACGTCCCAGCCGGCCCGCATGGCTCCGGCCCGGTACGCGCCCTCGTAGAAGGCGAGGACGGCCGCCCTCGGATCGGTTTCCGTCCGTGCCGCCGCGTACGGCAGGACGGCAAGGTGGCTGCCGCCCAGCGCGGTCCACTTCGCGGACGCGGGGGTGAGCGGGTCCTCGGCGAGGTGGGCGGGCTCGGGGGCCGTGTAGGAGTAGAAGGCCGGTTCGCCCAGGTTCTCGTCCCCGAACCAGAACCCGAAGCTGATCAGCTCCCGGGAGTACGCCTCGCGCGTCACCGGGTCCACCTGCGCCGGCTGGTCGACGGTACGTCCCGAGAACCGGGTGTGGGCGATGTCGAACGAGTGCCAGAACAGGTGCACGGGGCTGACCTTGCCGGAGAAGCGCGCCGCGAACTCCTCCAGCACCAGGGCGACCTGGTTGAGCACCTGCCAGTGGCGATTGGCCCAGGCGGGATCGTACGTCGCGTGCTCGAAGTCCTCGGCGAACGGCCGGTCGGAGTCGGCCAGGCGGTACGGCCGGGGGACCCGGAGCTCCATCCGGACGCCCAACGCCGCCAGCGCCTCCAGGGTCTGCCGGTGGAACGAGGCCACGGACTGGCCGGTGAGCGGGAAGGACTGCGTCCCGCCGTCCGCCGTCGCCACGACCAGCCGGTGGTCGACGAAGTCGAAGTCGATGGTGAAGATCGGGTTGCCGTCGACCTGCCCCATGGGCCGCGTGGTGATGCCGCGCCCGGTGAGGTGGAACGGGACGTTCCACCAGTGGTTGCGGCGCACGCTCGCCGCCAGGCGGATCTTGCCCACCACCTGCGTGAAGCGGTGCAGCGTCTCCTTGGTGTCCCGCCACTCGGCGAGCGGCATCGGCGGGAACAGCTCCATCGCGCATCACTCCTGCCCGTTCGGCCGCAGTTCCATGATGACCACGGCGGTCCGAACCCGCAGAAGGATGCGGGAAGGGCCAGCGGCCGCGATCGACTGCGATGAGTCATGGCGTGGGCACTTGGCGTAGCCGGACCACCATGGCTCGATGTCCGACGAAATGAGGAACCCATGGCCAGCAAGGCCAGCATCGTCTTCGCCGACGGACTCTGGGCCGACGGGTCGTGCCTCAACAAGCTCACCCCAGCGCTCCAGGCCGAGGGGCACGATGTATCAGCCTCGCAGCACGGCCTCGACTCGCTCGAGAGCGACGTCGAGGGTGTCACCCGCTCCATCAACCACGTGCCCGGCCCGGTCGTCCTGGCCGGTCACTCCTACGGCGGGACCCTGACCACCAAGCCCGGCGTCCACGACCGCGTGGGCGCACTGGTCCACATCGCCGCGCTCGGCCGGGACGAGGACCAGACCTCGCAGAACGAGCAGAACAAGTTCCCCCGTACGCCCTTGTTCGATCACATCGACGTCTCCGACGGCAGCCGAGCCCTGGGCGACCTCCTGGGCGGGGTGGCGGACAGGGCCTTTCCCACCTCTTCATCCAGCGTTTCGTCGTTCATCCAGCGTTTCGTCGTCCGGCTCGTCGCTTGCCCAGGCCACATGGCCATCGGGTCGTATGAGCGCGGCGCGGACGTCTCACCAGTCGTCGGGGCGTTCGGTGGCGGCCGCACGGTGGCAGGGCGCGTGGAGGACCTTGCGGCCGGTCAGGTCCAGGAGGACGTGCCGGCCCGGACGCAGCAAGGTCAAGAGACTGGTGTTGTCGAGCCCCCCGCACCCGCAGGGGTCAGCTGCAGATCGTCGGTGTGATCGAACGTTCGGTCTCGTCCACGCTTGCCTGCCCGTTAAACTCATCGACAAGCACGCGAGCTCGGCATCCAGCATCAGCTCGGTCGGGCCCTCACCGAGATCGATTGCTGCGCTGGTACCGGCGCCGGCTACACCATCGCTGCCCAGCAGCAGCCATTGCTTCTGACCGTCGCCGGGCAAACATCTCCTCAGACGACGGCTACCAGCTCGCCATGAAGCCTCTCGCGCCCTTCGGTGACGTCCAATCAGGCCGCGCACCAGTTCGTCGACGGCGGCCGCCGGGGCCGAATTCTCGGGCCTCGACGGCGGCCTCGGTGAGGACGTCGTCGTCCAGGTCCTCGAAGGCCTCGCGCCCTACAGCAGTCCGGTCCTCGTAGGTGGCCAGCGCGGTGTGCAGCTCGGCCTCACAGAGTGGCGGGCGACCACGGCAACCGGGTGCGGGGCGGGCGGACGGTGTGGGATAGCGCCCGTTCGGCGCGTCCGGGGCGAGCCCGCGTCAAGCGGTCCGGTTCATCCGGCCGGCAGCTCGGCGGCGCGGGCCGGGCGGCGGTGGCGGCCTCGAGCTCGACGGCGAGCGCTCTCGCCGACTGCACCTCCGTCGACGAAGTCGTCCGCTCTACGAGAAGACCATGCTCCCGCTCCACCGAGACGGCCGAGGTCCTCGAATGCGGCGCCGAACACCTGCTGTCCGCCGACAGCCCCGACAGCCGCGCTGGCGGCGACACCCAGATGTGAGCCCCGGCGCCGCCGTACTGAGGCTGCGCCCCCGCGACCGGGAGGCGTGGGCCGGGACACTCTGGAATCCTGGCTGTGAAGCGCCAGCCGAGCCCACCGCGAGGAGCCGCCGACTTCGGACGCCGGACCAGAGCCGCCATCGAGCGGGCCTGACCTCACGTGCACGGCAGCCGGTCCTCGCGCGCATTCCGGCGCAGCACCGTCGCACCGCGGGCGCGCCCTGCGGTACCACCTGAGGAGTCTCCGATGGACTTGCACCTCTCGGGCAAGGTCGCCCTCGTCACCGGGGCCAGCAAGGGGATCGGTCTCGCCGTGACGCGGGCGCTCGCCGCCGAAGGCGCGAACGTGGTCGCGGTGGCGCGCGGTACCACGGGTCCGCTGACCGAGCTCACCCCGCAGGTTCACCCGGTGTCCGCCGACCTCACGACGGCGGACGGCCCCGCAGTCGCGGTCGAGGAGGCGGTGTCCCGGTTCGGCGGACTGGACATCCTGGTCAACAACGTCGGCGCGGTACGCCTCCGGCTGACCGGCCTCGTGTCGGTGACCGACGACGACTGGATCCAGGGACTGACGATCAACTTTCTCGCCGCAGTCCGGACCACGCGAGCGGCCCTGCCCCATCTGATCGAGCGCGGCAACGCCTCGATCGTGACCGTGAGCTCGGTCAACGCGTTCCTGCCCGACCCGACGATCATCGACTACTGCGCGGCCAAGGCGGCGCTCTCCAACTTCTGCAAGGCCCTCTCCAAGGAGGTCGGTCCGCGCGGGGTGCGGGTGAACACGGTCAGCCCGGGGCCGGTGTCCACCGCGCTGTGGCTCGGTGACGACGGCGTCGCCGCGACGGCGGCGAAAGCGGCGGGCGGAGATCCGGCGGACATCGCTCGGGCCGCCGTCGCGCAGGCGGCGACCGGCCGCTTCAGCCTCCCGCAGGAGGTCGCCGACCTCGTTGTGCTGCTGGCCGGTGACCGGGCGGGCAACGTCACCGGGAGCGACTTCGTCATCGATGGTGGCCTCGTCCAGACACTCTGACGCCCAGGGAATCACCCGAAGCAGACCAGTTGGGGCCCCCATGGTGTCGAACCGTGCGGCAGCGTGTCGATGAACTCCGTGCCGTGCGCCGCCTCGGCGGCACAAAGGAGCTCGGCGTCGGTGGCGTCCGGCCGGGCGAACGCGAGGTGGTCCCGCTCGCAGCGTCCGGTGGAACATCGCCGGATCCTGCGGGCGAGCTCCGGCGCCGTGAGATCGGCTTCTGCTCAACGGAGATGCTCCGCGGGCACCCCGGACGCCTCGCCCCGGCCGTCGAGGGCCTGCGCCTGGCCGCGGCCGGTCACCGGTTCGACCCGGACGGCACCGCTGCCCGCCGCTTCCTCGGCTGGAGGGTGGGCCCGCACTGGCTGCTCAGCCGGTGAGCGGGCCGGGTCCCGGAGGCCGTCCGCTGAGGCCGTCCTCCGGACCAGGCCCGTCGAAGTCGTCGCGGCGGACGTACGTGCCCGGCGTGGACAGCTCCTCAACTCCTCAACTCCTCAACCGTGCCGGCGGTTGGCTGTGTAGGTGACCATCGGCTCTGGCTCAACTTCTGGATGCTGTTGGTGATCTTCATCGGTCTCACGGCAGCACCCAGATAGCTCGGTGGTCGGGAGTGTCTGTCCGCTGCGTCATGCTCGCACCGTGAACGAAGACACCTTCTGGCAGCTCATCGAAGACTGCAGGCCCGCAGGACCCGACTCTGCGGCCGAACTGCTCGCCGCCAACATCACTGAGCGCCTCGCCCGGTCCTCGTTGCCGCTGGTCACGGGCTTCGCGGAACAACTGTCCTGGGCGCTCTACCAACTGGACCGCAAGGAGTACGGGCAAGACCTGTCGGGGGACGCCTTCCTCTACACGCGCGCCGCGGTCGTCGCCGCCGGCCGAGCGGTATTCGACAGAGTGCTGCAGGACGCTTCCGCCTTCACCCCGTTCGTCATCGACCACATCTGGGCCGAGAGCCTGCTCTACGCGCCGGACCGTGCATACGAACGCATCACCGGCGAGGAGTGGGGCCGCGATACGCGCTACTCCTTCGAGTCGTACTCGAATACCGAGGGCTGGGCCGGCTGAGCTCCGGATAGAGACGAAGGCTGCCTGGATCTTCACCGAAGAGGGTGAGGATCCCGGTTTTCCCGGCCGCTCGCCATGTCTGCGTGCTGTCCTGGAGGTTCGGGCTGTTCAGCGGGGGTGGGTGCGGTGGCGATGGGGTGCTGGTCCGGGCGAGAGATCCCGGCGCTGACCGTGCGGATGGCTCGGGCGAGCAATCCGCGGGGCACGGCGGCGATGTGGGTCCGGGATCACCTGGAAGGTCTGTTCACGGACGACGACTTCGGGGAGTGGTATCCCGCTGACGGGCGTCGTGGTCTGTCGCCGGCTCGTCTGGCGCTGGTGTCGGTGCTGCAGTACGCGGAGAATCTCACCGACCGGCAGGCCGCCGAGGCCGTCCGGTGCCGGTTGGACTGGAAATTACTGCCTGGGGCTGGAGTTGGACGACCCGGGCTTCGACTTCTCGGTGCTGAGCGAGTTCCGTGACCGGATGGCCGAGGGCGATCGGGCGGACCGGCTTCTGGCGGTGATGGTCGATCGTCTGGCGGAGGCCGGGCTGGTCAAGCGGCGCGGGCGGCAGCGGACCGACTCCACGCACGTCCTGGCGGCGGTGCGGCGCCTGGACCGGATCGAGCTCGTCGGGGAGACCCTTCGCGCGGCCCTGGAGGAGCTGGCCTTCGCCGATGAGGAATGGGTCTCCACTCTGGTCACGGACGAGTCGGCCCGACGTTACGGCCGGCCGGTGCGCTATGACCGGCTTCCCAGGGAGACCAAGGAGCGAGAGCAGTACGCGCTCAGGGTCGGCGAGGACGGCATGCGGCTGTTCCGGGCCCTCCTCGCTCCCGACACCCCGGCCAGGCTTCGGCGGCTGCCGCAGGTGGAGGTGCTGCGGCAGGTCTGGGTCCAGCAGTACTGGTTCGACGAGCACGACGCTCTGCGATGGCGTGGGCCGAAGCAGACCCGTGACAGGCAGAGCCGACGCCATACCGCCCGCCGGACGACTTCCTCGGGGGCGGCCGCCGAGGGCAGACCGGATCCGGCGACGGCACGTGTCCCCTGGTCGTCGGTGGAGATCGTCTCTCCTCACGATCCTCAGGCGCGCTTCAGCCACAAGCCCGGTAAGGCCGAGTGGGTCGGCTACAAGGATCACCAGACCGAGACCTGCGACGACGGTCTGCCCAACGTGATCGTCCACGTCGCCACCACGCCGGCGCCCGAGCAGGACATCGACGCCCTGGAGAGGATCCACGCCGATCTCGCGGCGCGCGGTCTCGCCCCGGCCGAGCACCTGGTCGACGGCGGATACGTCACCCCGGCCACCATCCACCGGGCCAGGACCGAGCACGGGATCGACCTGGTCGGCCCGGTCCGCCTCGCCCTGACCTCCCGCGCCCACCCTGGGTTCAACAAGGAAGACTTCATACCCAACTGGCAGGAAAGAACGTTGACTTGCCCGAACGGCGCGACCAGCCCGCCCTGGAAGCCGACACTCTCCGACGGCCAGGAGCGCATGTCGGTGCTCTTCCCCCGCGCCACCTGCCGGGCCGGCGACGACCGCCTCAAATGCACCGGCAACGTCGACGGCAAGGGCCGGCACATCCTCCTCCTGCCCCAGCCCCTGCAGGAGATCCAGAACCGGGTGCGACACGACCAGCAGACCAGGCCATGGCGCGAGCGATACGCCCTCAGGGCCGGCTGCGAGGCCACCGTCTCCGAGACCGTGCACGCCCACGGCCTCCGCCACTGCCGCTACCGCGGCACAGCGAAACCCACGTCCAGCACGTCCTCACCGCAGCCGGAACCAACATCATCCGCCTCCATCAGCACCAGCCGGGCGACAACCGGACCACCCCCGCAACCCGCTTCACAAACCTCTGCCGCCAGACGATCGACCGCACTCAAACCAACAGCTGCTGAAGATCACCAACAGCATCACTTCTGTGTCGCAGACACGCTGCGTCATCAATGCCGTCTCGTGGCAGGTGCTTTTGCTATGCCACCAGAGGGTTGACTGCCCAGGGGTCGAGGCCCATCCTGCGCCAGCGGCGCTGGTCTCGACTGTGGACGAACCGTGAGCCCTGGTAGCGAAGGTCGCTGATCCAGAAGTGGGGGATCTCGCGCTCTGCATAGCGGCGCAAGAGTTCGCCCATGCCGCAGTCGAAGCGCATCCAGCTCTCGGGCGATGCCCAGTGGCGACGCCAGATGACCGTCGTCCATCGGTTGGGATCGGGATCGGAGGCATACCAGCACAGTAGGTCGGCGTCCACCGTGCCGCCCCACGCGATCAGGAGCTCGGGCTCGTCGAAGTCCTCTTCCTCAGCCGTGAAGCAGGCGGTGTCGGTTCCCTCCTTCATTGGAAAGGGAGGGTTGGTGTAGACCTCGGAGACGGGAGCATCCACGTATAGGAAGTCGTCGAACGTTCCCTCACCGTAGACCTGCATGAAGGCGCGGTAGTCGTCGGGGAATCCGTGGTCATACTCCGCGGTCATACGCGACCAGTCGGTGGCGTTCCCGCCGCTGGCCGGCGGTGCGACCAGAGTCTGAAGGCAGCGAATCCCCTGGGGTGAGAGAGACATGCCCTCAGACTCGCTGTCCACGCCGTTCTCCTGATCGTCTGTACCGGATTGCCGCGACGCGGCACGCGCACATGACCTTAGCCAAGGCGGATGCTGGGGCGCATCGTCAGCCGCTGCTCTGCTTCTCGGCCTGATCCCGCTCGGACCAGCTGGCTTCCTGACGCTGACCACGTAGTGTCAGGCCAGAAGGACGCGCTTTCGGAGGAGCGAGAAGCCCGCACGACCGAACATTTGCCGTTTGAGCATCTTGATCCGATTCACGTGCCCTTCGACGACGCCGGAGTTCCAGGGCAGGGTGAGGCCGGCGATGACAGCGTCGCGGTCACGGTCGATGCCGGCGGCAAGGGTGTGGAGGCTGGGCAGGTCATCCTTGCGGACGGCGTCGAGCCATTCCGGCAGGCACTCGCCCCGGCGCTCGGTGAGCATGACTCCGAAGGATCGGACGTGCCGTGTCAGAGCGTCGAACAGTGGGCCAGGACGTGCTTGAGCTGGAGTTGTTCCTGCTCGGGCAGGTTCTCGGGTCGGCGGAGGATCCAGCCTGCCACCACCCGGGGCGAGGGCGGCTGTGCCGTGACGGGCCGTGGTGACGTGCGCTTCCGGTAGAGGTAGGCGCGGACCGTCTGGTAGCTGCCGCGGAAGCCGGGCGCGTCGCGTCGGCGAGGCGCTTGACGGTCCCGTAGGTCATTCCCAGCGGACGCTGGATCGAGCGCCGGCTGTGGCCTGCCTCCAGCAGCGCGTGGACGGTCGCGTGCCTGCTCCGGGTGCGGTCGGCAAAACGGTGGCCGGTGGGCCACGGCGATTCGGCCGTCTCATCGACCAGATATCGCGCTGATGGTGGTAGGCGACGACCTCAGCACCCAGCGCCCGGGCCCCCTCCACCTTCATCGGCGGCGCATCGTGCGGCACCACAACGGTGACGGGAACGCCCAGCAGCTGGCCGGCCAGGGCGAGGGCCTGGGCGTGGTTGCCCGACGACGCCCCGATCACGCCGCGCCGCCGCTGACGGGGGCTGAGGGCCGCCACGGCGTTGTAGGCGCTGCGGAACTTGAACGAACCGCTGCGCTGGAGGGCTTCGACCTTGCAGACCACGCTGCGGCCGGCCAGCTGGTCCAGCCGCGGGTGCGACAGGGGCGGGGTGGCTGCGCAGCGGCACACCGGGCGTCGAAGGCGGCACACCGCTCCGGCCCGCCGGCATGCCCCCCAACCTCAGGGGCTGCGCAGGGCACTGGACCGCGCGGCCACTCGCATCAACGCGGCCTGGGGACGGGGCGCGCGCCCCCTGCCCACCATGGAGCAGCTGCGCCGTATCGTGGATCCGCGCCAAGCCTAGGGAAGCGTCCAGCGGTGCCCACTGTTTCAGTCGCCTCAGGCGGCCCGCGCACCAGTGGCTATATCACGTTCGTACCTGCGGTCGGCAAGGATGCCGGACACTGTCACCAAGGCCACGCTCAAGGTGATGATGGCTTCGGACCAGAAGAACGCCGTGTAGTCCAACAGCGAGCCAATCGCCGGGGAACCGGGTGCCGCGCTGCGCAGGCCGACAATGGCAAACAGGGTGGCAGCCATCCAACCCATGGCTGGCCAGACGATTCGTTGACGCTGACGAAGCAACACGATCGCACCGCCCAGTACAGCCAGGGCCAGTGTCCACATGGCCAGCGCCATGAACCCCGCAAGCACAATAACACTGTGAGAGCGGCTGGCTTTCACCCCTAACGCGGCCTGTCCAGTGAAGACGACTACAACTGCTGTGTCAAAGTCAAATGAGGGCTCGACACTGAAAAACGGATCGGTTTCATTAAAGACCATCATCGTCTCGGCAGGGGCACCATCCGGAGTCTTTGCCAACCAGATCATGAAAGCCAAATAGTGGTCAAAGGGGTAGTCACTGGCCGGTCCGCCTTCCAGCAAAATGGGAACCTGCAGCGGCGTAGGGATCGTGCCTTTGGACAGATGGATGATCGGCAGCACCGGCGAGGTAGTTACCACTTCCACATCCTGGGCGAGGGCTCGAGCCGGCGAGCCCGCCAGAGCCCCTCTTGGCACCGGCACCACGTTGAGGAGAAGCTGGCGATTATCAGTGTCGACCCGCTGCGCAGTGACGTCGAGTTCCAGCACTGCCGTTTCCTTATAGCCGACCGTCGTCTGCCGCTGTTGGGAACCCTTCTCATTCTCGTACAGCATCCGTCCCACTCCGACGAATGCTGCAACCGATGTCAAAACGAGCAGGGCAATTCCACCGATGATAAGGAATCGCCGAAACCGCGACCACTTCCGCTTTGGCGGCTTGGACGGCTCAGGGGAGGCAGCAGACAAGTCGTTCACTCAATCAGCTTGGCCTGAGGGGATGAGTGAGCTCGGGACCGCCGCGCGGCAACCCGCCACGTCTCTGGGGGCTGCACCCCGAGGGAGAGCCATCCCAGGGTGCCGGGTTCCCGTGGCTGCGGTTGTGGTCGGGCCCGTTATTAGTGCTCACTGGCGAGTGCTGGACTGTGCCAAGAGCCGTTCGATCTGCTCGCGCATATCGCTGGCGGCGTCGTTGGTGTAGCCGTTGCACGGACGGCGAGCCGGGCCAGGCGCCGAGCGTTCCCCGGCCGTGGGCGGGCGCGGGGATGTTGTTGCCCTGGTCGGAGACGAGTTAGGACCAGGTGGTGGGGGCGGGGATGCCGTCCGCGTCGTCACCGCTCCAGCCCTGCGCACGCTGGAACGCCTCGGTGGCAGCCCGGTCGGAGTCCGATCAGGTCGGGCCGGGGCCCTCGCTGTAGAAGCGGCCGCCGCCCCGGCGGACCAGCATCTCGCCGAGCCGGGTGACAAAGGAGTTGTGTGCCCCGGGGCCCAAGGCGTCCGGTCCGGGGTAGGCGTTAGGGTCCGGGGCGGGAGCGGGTGCCGGTTCGGGGGACGGCGCCGCGGGCTCCAACTGCCACTGACTGCCCAAGCACCGGGTGGGGCCTGCAGACACGCTGCGTACGTGTCTGCGGGCCCCATCCGTTCGGTGAAACCCCTCCATCCACGCCCGCCCCGGCACAACACGGCGGTAGGTTGGCGCCCACTTCGACACGGCACCGATCCGCCGCCCCTGGAGGGCCCTCATGCCCAGCGCCTCCCCGCCCACCTCCGCCCCGCAGTACTGGGACAGGTACCGGCCGCACAGAGGTGAGGGCCCGCAGGAGCGTCCCGCCGCCGAGCGCTTCGACTGGACCGGCATCCCCGGCAACGGCCCGGGGGCGGAGGTCCTGGGCATGCCGAAGCGGGCGCTCGACCTCGGGCCGGCCGAGGGGGAGAACGCCGCGTTCCTCGCCCGCTCCGGCATCGAGGTGGTCGCCGTCGACTTCTCGGCCGTGCAGGTGGCCCGTGCGCGCGGCTTCTGGACCGACCTGCCGAACCTGGAGTTCGTCCACGCGGAGGCCGGAGCGTTCCTCGACCAGGAGGAGCGGGAGTTCGACGCCGTCTACTCCACCTGGGGCGCCGTCTGGTTCACCGACCCGGAGGAGCTCCTCCCCCGGGTCCGCCGGCGTCTCGCCGCCGACGGCGTCTTCGCGTTCTCCCACCGCGAGCCGGAGGCCGGGACGTACGGGGCGCAGCGGATGGGCGGGAAGTGGCTGGAGGGCCGGGAGACGGAGCTCACCGTCCGGCGCTGGCAGCACACCGCCGATCAGTGGGCCGACCTCCTCAAGCGCCACGGGTTCGCTGAGATCGACGCCCAGGTGCTCCCCAACCCCGAGGCTGGCGCGCTGGGTACCCTCCTGGTCCGCGCACAGGCGTAGCCACTGCGGCCGGCACGTATGCGCCCTGTTACACGCCCCCACGCATCGCTACCGTGATGGCTCTGCCGGACTCGGGGAGGGGTCGTGTCGCGGGTGACGGTAGAGGTGGACGTTCCGGCGGTGCTCCGTGCCGCCCGGGCGGTGAAGAAGGCGACATTGGCAGAGGTCGGGGAGTACGCCGGGTACTCCTCCTCAGCCATGTCCCGCATCCTCAACGGCCGCATGGCGGTCGGCGACGGTGCCCTGCTGCGGATCGCGGAGTTCCTGGACATCCCTCCCCAGCGTCTCGGCCTCGACTCCGACACCGTTGGACATGCGTCAACTTCCCTGCCACTGGCATCGGTTGCTACTAGGGTGACGGAAGGCCAAGAGTCGGAGGACAAGGTGCGACGCAGGAGCTTCTTCACGCTGGGAGCTGCGGGAGTCGGCGCGGCGGTCGTCGGCGGCGCACCGCAGGCCAGCGCAGAGCCCGTTCTTCCCCCTCCCGGGACGGACCCGCTGGAGCAGGCGCTGTTCAACCCAGCCACGCCGGTCCGCCTACCCGGCCTCCCCGCCGCCCTGGCCCGGGCCCGCAGCGACTTCCGCGCCGCCCGCTACGACCAGCTGCGTGCAACCCTGCCCGCCATCCTCTCGGGTGCGGAAGCGGAGCGGGACGCGGCGAGCGGGCAGCGCCGGGAAAAGGCGCATGCCGTCCTGGCCCGCGCCCACGTTCTCGCCACCGAGCTAGCGGTGAAGGACAGCGCCGACTACGCCTGGGTCACCGCCGACCGCGCCCTCACCGCGGCCCGCGCCTCCGGCTCCTCCATCGTCGTGGGAGAGGCAGCGCGGGTCCTGGCCATCACCATGCGCCGCTCCGGCCGCATCACCTCCGCCGTCCAGCTCCTCACCTCCGTCGCCGATCTCGACAGCGCCACCACGGCCGACGCCCTGGCCGTCCGCACGTCTCTTCTGCTGACCGCCGCGTACACCGCCGCAACCGGAGGCGACTGGACCGCCGCGTACGACCTGGTGGAAGAGGCGGAACGGACCGCGCTCCGCGCCCCGGCCGGAATGACGGGCGACCTGTTCACCGTCGAGGCAACGGCGGAACAGTGCACGCTGTACCGCATCGGCATCGCCACCGCCCTCGGCAACCCCGACGCCGGCGTGAAGCACGCCCTCGCCCTCGACCCGACAAGGCTGCCGACCAGAGAACGACGCGCACGGTACTTCACCGACACCGCCCGGATGTGGGACGCGCTCGGAGAGGACCAGCGGACCTACGAGGCACTGCTGGGGATGGAACGGGTGGCGCCGCAAGAGGTACGCAGGCCGTCCGTCCGGACGATCACCGCCCGCCTCGTCCACTCCCCAGCCCGCCTGCCCGGACTGCGCCCCTTCGCCGCCCGTACCGGCGCCATCGGCACCTGACATCTGGCCTCGCCTACCGGCCGGACAACAGCTCCGACAACGTCGACTTCCCGATCCCCAGGTCCGTTCGTGCTGCAGCCTGCGACCCAAGGTGGTCGACGAGGAGCTGGGCGGCGATACCACGCTGCGCCCGCACGTTCGCCCCGACGGTATGGCGCAGCAGCTCGGTGACGGCCGCGGCCGCCTGGGCGCCGGCCCGGGCCCGCTCGATGCCGGCGCCGACCGGGTGCAAGGGACTCGACCAGCCGGCGCGCGTGCCGGGCAGCGAGGGCTTCGTCGCGGCCGCCTGGCCTCAGGCCCGCCACCTGGTCGACTCCGACCTCCTGGACGCGATGAACGCCTACTTCGAGCGGAGCAACAACGAGCCGCGGTCGGGCGGCCAGCCCGTGTTCTCCCGAGACAGGGCCCCGGAGGACGCCGTGGTCTGCGGCACGCTGATCAGCGTCGCCGACGCCCTACTGTCCGCCGACAACCCCCAGCAGAGGATCGTCGGCCTCTTCGACGCGGCATTCCGCACCAGCCACAGTCGACAGCGATACGCGCGAGTCTTCGCACACCATGAGCAGTCGTGCTCCGAACGCCTGCGGGAGATCATCCACTCGCTGATCCGGACCTTCCCAACGTTCGGTGCGGCCCCATGGCTCTACAACCCCGGCTTCGAGCCCCAGCACATCCCGGCGTTCCTGGAACAGGACTGGTACGACCGCTACATCCGTCCCGCCGACATCCCGATCAACGACCGCCTCCTTCGACGCAGCGCGGCCATCCAACTCGTTCGCTGCTCGGCGAAGTGCACCGACCGGGAAGCCGCCGAACTCCTCGGGATCCCACCGGACAAGGTGCCCACCGGCATCGACGACGACCGCTTCTCGACCGGCTCCAGGGACGCACCCATGGAGTTCCGCGCGGCCGTGGTCGAACTGGGCGGGCACCTTCGTGACACCGCCAGCCAGCTCGTCGACTACCAGCGCCGACGAGACGCGCTGAAAGACTGGGCCCTGCCACAGGAGACATGGCAAGAGCTGACCGCCCTGCTGCCCGAAACCCCCGGGAAACAGCCAGTCCTCGACGACCGGAAGCGCCAAATCGCCTCCATCTACGTCTGGACCTGCGTCACCGGCAGAGAGCACATCTTCGCTCCCCGCCCAATCGAACAAGCCCAACCCGAGCCCACCCGGCAAGAATGGGCGACCGCCGCTCAACAACCTGGCACCACTTCGAGCGCCCAAGCACCGGACCGCACTACACCGCGCTGAAGTGGCTCCTCACCGAGTACGCGGACAGACTGGCCCACAAGATCGACGGAGGACCACTCACCCGAGACCGAGATGGCCGAGCCGGGATCGCCATGCTCAGCGCGGCGGCCGACGCCTGAGGAGACTCATTCAGCGGCGGCAGATCCAGTAGCTGTCGCGAACCGCGTGTCGGCATCGCTCACCGGTAGGGCGAGTCACCACGACGTGGCCTCCCCCGTATGAGAGCCGGTCGCCCGCCGCGACGAACACCGGCCCGTCCAACTCGACCTGGAAGTCGGAGTGGAGCAAGAACTCGCTGAGCATCAGCATCCGCGGCACCGGGGTGACCCCGTCGAAATTCACGTGCATGAGGCAAGCATCCCGAAGGGGTCGGTATCACCGCGACAGGTTTTGGAGTGCAGGCACAGGCACGAATCAGGATCGTCGCGCGGCGCGCTGCTGCTCGGATCCGAGCAACCCGGGCGCCCCGGCCCATTCGGTATCTGGACCGACACCCCGGAGCCGGACGGCTCCGACACGGAGGACACGAACGCCGCCGACCGAGGGGAGGCGCGGTGAACGAAGAGTGGAGCAACCCGGCGTACGTCCCGGCCTACGACATGCTGCTGGAGCTGGAGAAGCGCCTCGAAGCCCTGCGCCGCGTCGGGCACGCCGGCGGGGTCGACCCCCGCGGGACCACCGCCCTGCACGCCGTCCGGCTCGCCGCGGCCATCCTGCAGCCTGTCGTCCCCGGCACCGAGGCGCCGCCGTTCCCCGACGACACCGCGCGGCTGCTGGAGCTGATCGCCAACTGGAGCGACGCCGCCTTGGACCTCGGCGAGTTCGCCCCCGCCGGCCCGGTCCTGCGGGTCATCCCCGGCGGCCGGGAGGGCCGACCCGGGTCGGCCCGGTAAGGGCCGGTCGTCGCCTCCGTGGCCCCGAAGCCACTGGGCGGCGTCGGGGACCTCGTGCACCCGGTGGTCGGTGAACTCGCCGAACGCAACTGCCGACAGCGGTTCTCACGGAACTGCTGGGCATCAGCCACGAGACCGCCACCTCCTGGACCCAGTCCGGTGGCCGCTGGGCCCGCTACGTGGCCGAGCTTACCGAGCGGTCGCGCCCACAGAGTTGAGGGCACAAAACCAGGCCCCTCACCGGTCGATCGGCCTTAGGGTCCAGCCCATGCACTCTGAACAGCTCCAGCTCTCATCTCAGCGGTGGATGACCGCCGCCTTGGCAGCATTCGCGCAGGGGACGGAGTCATACGACTTCGCAGTCCACCATGCCGGGATCGCCGCCGAGCACCTTCTCAAGGCTTACCTCTCGTCGCTGCACCCGGCCCTGATCATCGAGGCGCGGGACTTCGACTCGCTCCTGCACGCCACCGGCCACGGCGCACACACGTCCATCCCCGCGAGCCGGGCGAAGACCATCGGGCTGGTCGAAGCTCATACCCGAGTGCACAAGATCCTTCGCAACCAGATGCCCGTCAACAAGCAGGCCCTCGAACCGGTTGCGAACGCGCGCAACGGCGTCGCTCACAGCGGCGTCCATGAGTCCGCCGAGGTCCAGACGGTCTTCACCACCTGCCTTCGATTGATCGACCCGTTGCTCACCGAATTGAAGATAGATCCGAACACCTACTGGGGCAGCTATCTGCCCCTGCACGACAGGCTGATTGAGGAGCGAGTCCGGGCCGCCCGCATCCGCTTGGAAGGCAAGCTCGCCAGGGCACGAGCCATCTTCGAGCAGCGATACGGCCACTTGGAGCCGAAGGAGCGGGAGGTCGTCCTGGCGACGATCACGCGGCAGCTCAGCGTGATCGCCATGGATCACAGCCTACCCAAGCCCTGTCCTGCCTGCAGCTCGGATGGCTGGCTCATCGGCAGCCTCCACCTTGAGGACAGGCCCGAGACCGTCGTGATGTTCACGCCCTACATTTTCGAGTGCACCGCATGCGGCCTAGACGAGTAGTTCCGAAGTCGGTCAGTGGTCGTAGGCGATGAGCGAGCGGGTGACGGGTCGGCCGGTGGCTCGGTTGTGCCAGATCGCGCAGG
>NZ_JBHXTG010000105.1:0-25111 GCF_042677465.1 Kitasatospora sp. NPDC127111 | reverse complement strand
GGCCAGGGGCGACCACGTCGGCCCTGGCCGGGCGGAGGCCGAGCCGTTGTCGGACGCGCCTCAGGAGCCGGGCAGCGGCCGGACGGTCAGGATCTGCTCGGCGTGGCCCACCGGTCCGTCGAGGTCGTGCAGCACGGAACTGGTGCGGCCGTGACCGGTCGGGCCGAAGCTGACGGTGGTGTCCAGGCCGGTCCACGGCCCCCGGGGCTGCCGGTGGAGGTGGATGGTCAGGTCGACGTTGGGGAACATCCACGCGGTGGGCGGCTGCTGCACGGCTATGCCGTTGGCGGTGTCCACCAGGGCGAGGTAGGAGGCGAGCGGGCTGGTCGGCTCGCCGGCGACCAGGGCCACCCGGCTGGAGACCCAGGCGACGGAGCGGCCCGGCCGGGCCGGGGCCCGGCGGACCTCGATGGAGGAGATGTAGCCGCCGTCCCACTGTTCGCCCATGTTCCACGGGGCGACGGCCTCGGGAGGAGCGACCCGCTCGTGGGGGCTGTCGGCGACGGCGCCGGTGTCTCCCACGGCGAGCAGCCAGGCCCGGGCCCGGACCACCGGGCGGTCGGCGATGAGGACGACGGCCTCCAGCAGTTCGATGGTGCGGCCCGGACGCACGCTCTCCACCCGGATCTCGCACTCGTCGAGGGCGATCCGCCCGAGGATGTCGTAGCTGATCCGCGCGAGGGCCAGACCGTCGTCGGCGCGCGCGGCGCGGAAGCGGTCGATCGCGTGGACGACCAGGCCCGCCAGCGGGCTGAAGTGCTGTTCGTCGCTGTTCCAGGCGCCCCCCGCGTGGGCCGTGGGCTTGTAGCGGTGCTCGTCCGTCCGCTCGTAGTAGCTGTCGGGTGGGACGGTGCCGGTGGTCACGGGGCGCTTCTCCTCGGGCGGATCCAGGGCGCGGGCACGACGAGGACGTTGATCTTGTGGGCGCCCGCGCTGAGGATCGTAGGGGGGCCGAACGGTCGGGGAGCCGAAAGCGTGACGGACACCACAGGCGCCGGGGCTCCGGAGCCGGTCAGTCGATGAGGCCGAGCCGTCGTCCGCCCCGGTCGCGCAGGCGCCTGAGGAAGGCGAGCACACCGGCGGAGCCGCCGGCCCAGGTGGCGCTCGACCGGGTGAGGCCGGTGTCCGGGAACACCGGACGGTCGGGGGTGCCGCCGCTGCGGCTGAGGATGATCGCGGCGACGGTCTCGGCGGCGTCGAGGAACTCCTCGGAGCCGGCCGCCGGTGAGCCGGACTCCTCGGGGCCGGACGCGACGGCGACGTCGATCAGCAGATCGCCGACTCCGGACAGCCCGCAGCACTGGGTGACCAGCGGCATCCGCGGCGCCAGCGCGGCGCAGGTGCGCGCGGCCTGCCGGGCGAGGACGAGGTACCCGGGTTCGCCGAGGCGGTCGGCGGCCCGGACGAGCACCGCCCCGATCCCCGCCAGGCCCCGGCACCACGAGCCGTAGCGGCGGGTCGCCCCCGGGGCGGCCGCCGCCGCGAGGACGCCCGGGGTGATCGCGGCGAGCTGCGCGCACGCCCGCCGGGCCCGGTGGACGGCGGCGGGATCGCCGGTCGCGCTCGCGTACTCGAGCAGGAAGTAGGCGACACCGGCCTCGCCGTGCGCGAGCCCTTCGCGCAGGGCGGCGCTGCCCGTCGTGTCGGCGCCGGCGGGGGTCAGCCGGGCCCGGCCGGACGCCAGCATCCGGTCGCACGCGGCGGCGACGGCGAGGTGCCGGTCGGCGCGTCGGCCGTCGCCACCCGCGCGGGCGTGGCGGGCGAGCAGCAGGCGGCCGACGCCGATGCCGGCGACGCCCTCGATCAGGTCCGCTTCCGGTGGTCCGCCGTCCGGCCCCCGGCTGGGCAGGGCCAGGGGGCCTCCCGGCCCGTCCGCGCCCGCGGTGCCCGCCGTGCCCGCGGTGTCTGCCGCGTGCGCCGCGCCCGCCGGGTGCGCCGCGTCCGCTTCGCCGGTGTGCGGCGGCGCCGCCGCTTCGGCGAGGAAGAGCGCGACACCGGTGCGGCCCGACCAGAAGCCCGGTGACAGGCTCCGGGCCTGGCCCGCCGTCCACCGCGCCAGGGCGTCCACGGTCTCGCGCACCCCGGGTCGGTGGAGGTGCTGGAGCAGCTCCAGGCCGAGCCCCGAGCTGCCGCCGTAGACGTCGACCGGCGTCGGGATGTTCGCGCGGGCGGCGAGCACCGGGTCCGCGATCCTGCGGGCTTCGTCGACGCAGAACGCGGTGGTGTGCTCGATGATCTGCTCCAGCAGGCCGTCGTCGAAGCGGAGCCGTCCGGGCCCCCGGGACGCCCGGGACGCCCGGGACACCTCCGGCACTTCGGGCGCCCCGGCTGCCCCGGCCGTCCCGGCTGCGCCGCGTGCCCCGGCCGTCCCGGCTGCGCCGCGTGCCCCGGTGCGGAGCCGGTCGGCGGCGGCGGTCCGCACGGCCGGCTCGAAGCTCATCAACCCGCCGATCGCCGCCCGGAATCCCCGGTGCTCGTCGCCGGGCAGCGCCCAGGCCAGGCCGGCCAGGGTGCGGTCCCGGTTGACGGCGGGGTCGGGGTCGACGATCACCGGATCCATCCCGGTCGCGGCGAAGCAGAGGGTCGCGCCCAGGGCGTAGTAGTCGTCGGCGGGCTCCGCCGGTCCGGTCGTGCGCCGGACCGGGTCGCTGTAGCCGGGGGTCGAGCCGTCCGGCCCGGCGCCGTGCAGCGCGCTGATCCCGAAGTCGACCACGTGGCACCGGCCGGTGGCGTCGAGCACGACGTTGTCGGGCTTCAGGTCACGGAGGACCACGCCCCGGCCGTGGACGCCGTCCAGGACGTGGAGGAGCCGGGCGGCCAGACCGGAGAGCGTGCGCCACGGCCGGGCCTCGTCGCCCCGCCACGGGCCGCCCTGCTGGACGTCGCGCCGCAGGTCCCGGTCGCCGCAGCCGGTCATCACCAGGTACTCGTCCGAGCGGTGCCGGAAGTAGTCGAGCGCGCGGGGCACCCCCTCGGCGATGTGGAGCGCGGCGAGGACCGCGCGCTCGTTGCGCAGCCGGGCGCGGGTGTCCGCGCCGGACTCGTCCTCGGCCACGAAGGCCCGCGCCTGCTTGACGACCACCGGCAGCCCGGTGACCCGGTCGACCGCGCGGTAGACGTTGCCCTGCGGCCGGCGCGCGATGCCGCCGGTGACCCGGTAGCGTCCCCCGCCGAACCCGGCGGGGGAGTCCGGCCGGGCGGCGGGCCCGGACCGGTTCCGGAACGGGTCCTCGGCCCACGGCGGGCACCGGTACGAACCGCTCGCCAGGCCGTCGAAGGCCCGGCCGTCCGGGCCCACCATGACCGACTCGAGCCGCCCGCTCCGGCCGGTCCGGTAGTCGCCCGTGAAAGGCCCGTAGCGGTAGTAGACGGGGGAGTGCGGATCGACCCGCCGGTCGCTGACGACCTGCGGGCCCTCCCGCCCGCGCAGCACGGCGACGAGCTCGTCGGCGAGCCCGACGACGGTGCCGGGTGCCGGGTAGACCGTGATCGCCTTCCCGACGGCTCCCGCACTCGACGCGCCGGAGTTGATCGCCCGCAGGGTCTCCGGACCTCGGGCCCACTTCGCGTGGCAGACGTGGCGCAGCAGCACCGGCAGGACGAGGCCGGTCACGGTCTCCAGATCGCCGGGCCGGGCGGAGACGTGCAGCTTCCAACCGTGGTCCATCGCCGGCATCCGCGGATCGTTCAGGTACGACCAGGTGTCGTCGGACCATCCGCCGCGGCCGGCGATGGACCAGGTCACCGTCAGGAGTTCCAGTCGCAGGCGAAGCGGGTCGTGGCGGTCACCCACGGGTCGGCGAGGCACGCTGTGGCGTCGTGGTCGCCGCGGTCGTCGTCCTCGAACACGATGGTCTCGTCGTCGACCGGCAGCGGACCCGCGTCGCGGATCTCGTCGAGCATGGCTACGGGCATGTGACGCCTCCAGGGGTGTCGTGCGTCCGGCGATGGCGCGGATTGCGCCCGCCGCGGACCGCGGGGTTCGGTGGGGGCCGCGTCCCGACCCCAGAAGGTAGGTAGGAATGGTGGGCCTGACAAGGGGTCAGGACGCATGAATTTCACGCAGTGCACACAAGTGTGAAGAATTGGTGTTCATGGCCGGGCCGGTTCAAGCAGTCCGGCCGGTGCGGCGGCGAACAGGTCGGACCGGACCGGCCGCCGCCGTGCCCCGCCCGGGGACGGCGACCCGCCGGAAGGGGTCCTTGGACCCCTCACCAGGGTCGTGGGACCCTCGGGAGACGGACGCAGCCTTGGAAGACTGAGCCCCGAGAGCCCCTGCGACCGTGCCGCCCCGGCACGGAGGGAGGCGCGTCATGTTCGCCGTAGCCGCCACGCACACGTCCCCGGCCTCGCACACGTCCCTGCGGCAGCACGTCCGCCGGGCCGTCGGCCGGGACCACAGTCCGCTCTGCCGCCCGCTCGACCGGGCGTACAGCCGCCTCGCCGCCGTGCAGGCGCTGACCGTCCTCGCCGCGCTCGCCCTCGCGGCGGTCGCGGCACTGCTGGCGTTCCGCGTCGAGACGCACACCGCGGAGCAGATCGCCCGGCACCGGCACCTGGTCACCGCCGTCACCACGGGCCCGGCGCAGGCGGACAACCCCCGGGTGGGCAGCGCGCGGGACCACGCTCCGGCCCGCTGGACCTACCCGGCCGGGCCGGGCACCGGGACGATCCCCGTCCCGGAGGGTACCCGCGCCGGCACGGCCGTCCCGATCGGGCTCGACGACGCCGGGACCCCGATCCGCGCGCCCAAGGCGACCGAGCAGATCGCCTCGGACGCCGTCCTCATCGGCCTCGGCACGGTCTCGGTGCTCGCGGTGGTCACGGAGGGCGTGTTCGCGCTGCGCCGCCGCACCCTGGAACGCCGGGCGGACACCAGCTGGGAGGCCGCCTGGGAGCGGGTGGAACCGGGCTGGTCCGGGCGCCGCTGATCGACGCGGCCGCCGGCCTCGACGCGGCGGCCGGCCTCGACGCGCCGGGCAGCGGAGGGCGGCTCGGACCGCAACCGCTGACACCGGGACCGCTCCGACCGGGACGACCGCCCGGACCGGGGCGACCGCTCGGACCTGGACGACCGCTCAGACCGGGACGACGACGACCGGGCACTCGGCGTGCTGGACGACGGCCTGGCTGGTGGAGCCGAGCCGGCCGAGCGGTCCGCGCGGTTCACCGTGGCGGCCGACGACCAGCAGGTGCCGCCCGGCCGACGCCGTCACCAGCTCCTTCGCCGCGCTGGAGCGCACCACGGACGACGTGACGGAGACGTCCGGGAAGCGCTCGCGCCAGCTCGCCAGCACCTCGGAGAGCAGCCGCGCGTGCTCGGCCTCGACGTGCGACTCCTCGTACACCACGGGGATCTCGTGGCCCGGACCGAGGAGCAGCGGGTACGTCCAGGCGTGGACGACGAACAGGGGCGACGACTGCCGCCGGGCCGCCAGGAAGGCGTACCCGAGCACGGGCTCCTCGTGTTCCTTGCCCTCGACCCCGACCACCACGGCCGGGTCCGTCGCGGCCGGGTCCGCCGCGGTCGGGTCCGTCGCGGCCTGCGGGGCGTGCACGACGGCGACCGGGCACGGTGCGTGCGCGGCGACGTGGAGGCTGGTCGAGCCCAGGAGCAGCCGGGGGAACCCGCCCGAACCGCGTGCGCCGACCACCAGCAACGCCGCGTCCGCCGCCGCCTCGGTCAGCACCTCGCGCGGCGCGCCGTCCACCAGCTCGGCCGCGACGGTGACCTCCGCGTACCGGGTGGCGACCCGCGTCCACTCCCGGTCGAGCAGCTGGGCCTCGGCGGCCTCGGCGCCGCCGGACCGGGCATGGAGGAGCCGGAGCTCCGCCCGCCGGCGGGAGGCCTCCTCGGCGGCCCAGTCGACCGCGGCCAGGTTGGGCTCGGACGGGTCCACGCCCACCACGACGGACTGGTTCATCGTCGGCACCTCCGCACCGCCTCGACCGCCCCCGCCCTCAGGCTATGCCGATCACCGCACGAGCACCCGCCCGCCGGTGCGCGGCACCCCGTGCCGGGGGGGGCTTGCCGCCGGTCCACCTCCCGCCCGGTCCGCCGGTCCACCTCCCGGGGCGACGACGCGCACGGGCGGGCTCAGTCGGCGGTCTCGACGCCCAGGTCGGCGAGCAGTCCGCGGACGAGCCGCTCGATCTCGTCGCGGATCGGGCGGACGGCGGCGACGCCGTGGCCCGCGGGGTCGTCGAGCGCCCAGTCCACGCAGCGGGTGCCGGGGAAGGACGGGCAGGCGTCGCCGCACCCCACGGTGATCACCGCCTCGGACGTCCGGACGGCCTCGACGGTGAGCACCGTCGGCGTCTCGGCGGAGATGCGGAGATGTCGACACCGACCTCCCGCATCGCCTCGACCACGGCGGGGTTCACCGACGCGGCCGGGGCGGAGCCGGCCGAGCGGACCTGGACGCGCCCCGCGCCGAGGCGGGTGAGGAAGACGGCGGCCATCTGGGACCGGCCGGCGTTGTGCACGCGGGCGAACAGGACGAACAGGACGAACAGGATGGACAGGATGGACAGGATGGACGGGACGGCGGGGCGCTCACTCGATCGCCTGCTACGCCAGGCTCTTCGGCGCCGAGCCCGCCAAGCGCCCCCCCCGGCTACGCGAACGGCGCCGAGATCGGGACGCCCGAGCAGGTCGCCGAGGCGGCGTCACGCCTGGCCGGCGCCGGACCGGCGACGGTCGAGGAGAACGACACCACGTGCTGCTACGCGCGGTAGGACGAGGTGTGGGTGCACGGCCCCGGCCGCGGGCCCTGGGAGGTCTACGTGGTCAAGGCCGACGCCGACACCCTGGCCAAGCAGGAGGGTGAGCAGGAGGGTGAGCAGGAGGACAGCACCCGCTGCACCACCGTCGCGGCGGACGTGCCAGAGGCGGCGGTGTCCGGCTGCTGCTGATCTTCCGCTGATCTTCCGCTGATCTTCTCGTCGCGGGTCGGCCGGCGCGGGACGGCCCCAGCGGGTCGGCCGAACCGGCCGGAGAACCCTGCGGCCGTCCGCTCCTGCGGTCAGCCGGTCCTGGGTCAGCCGGCCGCCCGGTCGTCGCGGCCACTACGGGTGCGTCGTGTGCAGGGCCTCTCTGACGGTCTGGACGACACCTGCCGCGGCGTGGGACAACGCGCCGGCCGCCATGAGCAGGCCGCCGATGATGATCCAGCCGCCCGTCTCGCCGGCGCTGAGGCCGGCCGCGGCCGGCGGTCGACCGGCCGCCGACGCCTCCTGCGGGGCCGGGCGCGTGATGCTCTTGGCGATCGCGATGACGCCCGCCAGCGCGTGCATGACCGCGCCGGCGGCGAGCGCCGCGGAGCCGACGACGAGCCACCCGACTCGTCCGAGCTCATCGGCCCCGGGCGCGACGGTGGGTGAGATGGCGGATGGTGGGCATCCGTCTCGCCTCCTTACGCTGGGTGGCGGTGGACAGCCCCTCTCCCATAGACCTTCGCAGACCGCGGCCAGGGAGCCAAGGGCCGGCCGGCCCCACCGAAGGGGGCCGGGTGCCGGCCGGACCCTGCCTCATGGACTCGACGCCTCATGGACTCGACCCCGTCCGGCGTCACGCCCGGCCGGCGGCGCCCATCCTGCCCCCTGGCGGAGGAAGGTACCGGGCGCCGCACCAAGCGGCCGAGCGCCAATCCCGCCGGGCGCCGGCAACCCACGGTGACGAGACGGGCACGAACCGCGCCCGGCCGCGCGGCTCACCCGGTCGGCCCGTACGCATCCGACCCCTACTACTTATCCCCAACCGTCCGACCGGCCCGGAGTCGCTAGAGCACCACGTCGTTCCGCGCGGCCGAGATGCGCAACCTCGCCGCCGACCCCGCCCACCGCGGCCTGGTCGCCCGGTACAGCGCGCTGCTGGAGGAGCCCATCACCGCCGAGATCGGCACCGGCACCCGCGCCTGGGTCACCGGACGGCCCCGCCTGCTCGGCCGGCCCATCTGGCACGGCGACACCGACCTGCCCGCCGCCTCGGCCGCGGCCGCCGCCACCAGGGGCTGAGCCGAGGGCCGAACACCGGAGGGGCGGGCCGGGCGCCCGGGGTTCAGCGGCTCACTCCGGCCACCCGCTCCGTCTGCGTCAGCGCCGCTCCGGAGCGGCTGCGGGGTTGAGATCGTGCGCCCGCACCGGCGCCGGCGCCCGAACGCCCGTCCGGGGGCGCGCCCTCGTGGCCGTGCCGGAGGGCCGGCGTCACCGGGTGCACCGCGGTCGTGATCAAGGAGCCGGCCTCCCGCGGCGGGAAGGTCGGCGCCCGCGCCGGCACCGATGCCCGAGCGTCTTCCCGGGCGGACGAACCTCGGAGCCGGATCGGGACGTCCTACCTTTGCCGACCGGTTCGTCGATCCGGTCCCGTCCGAGGAGTTGCCGCACCGTCATGTCCACGAGTCACCGCACCGCCGGGTCCGCCGCCCGACCGCTCACCGTCCCCGTCCCCACCTCCGCTCCCGTCCCCGTCCCCGTCCCCGCTCGCGCCCTGCCCTTCCGCGCCGTCATACGCGGCGCCCGCACCGGGCGGTTCGCGTGAAGGCCCGGGCCCTCGGCGGCCGGAAGGGGGTCGGGGCGGTCGCCCTGGTGGTGGTCGTCGCGGTGGCGGCGGGCCTGCTGTGGTGGCGCCCGTGGGCGGCCGAGGCGCGGAAGCCGTTGGCGTTCACGACGGCCGCCGGCGGCTCGGAGCGCTTCGGCACCGGGGAGCACCTGTACCGGTACAAGGTGCGGGCGGAGGACGGGCTGGCCGAGAGCCCCGCGCAGTTCGCCGCCGAGGTGGACGCCGTCCTCGGGAACGGGCGGCGCGGCTGGGCCGCGGGCAACGCCTGGTCGTTCCAGCGGGTGTCGGCCGACCCGGTGGACTTCACGGTCTACCTGGCCACGCCGGAGTCCACCGACCGGATCTGCGGCCAGTACGGGCTGGACACCGGCGGCTGGGTGAACTGCGCGGCGGGCCACCAGGTCGTCATCAACGTCAAGCGCTGGGCGGAGCTGTCGGAGTCCTACCTCGGCCGGCCCGACCTCTACCACGCGCTCGCCCTCAACCACGAGGTCGGACACTTCCTCGGGCACGGCCACGTCGAGTGCCCCGGGCCCGGGCAGCCGGCGCCGGTGATGATGCAGCAGATCAAGGGGCTGCACGGCTGCGTGCCGAACGGCTGGCCGTACGCCGAGGACGGCACCCTGGTCACCGGCCCGCCGGTTCCGGCGCCCTCACCCACGTCGTCCGTCGGCGGCACCTCCGCGCCCCGGTGACGGGAGGCGCGCCGGCCCGAGCCCCGGTGACGGGAGGCGCGCCGGCTCGCGCCCCCGGCCCGTTCCCGTCGGACCTGACGGCGCCGCAGCCGGCCGTCGGCCGTGTGCCCCGGACGCGGCGCGCAGGTGCTCAGGCCGGGATGAGCGCGTCCCACTGGTCCCGGGTGGGGCCGTCGAACCGGGGCGAGAAGTCCGGGCGGGCGGCCATCCAGGCGGTGACGTGTCGGTCCACCTCGTCGGTGCCGTAGGCCTCGTCGGCCGGTCGGAGCAGGTGGCGCACCTGGGCGCGGGCCCGCATGACGACGGGATCGTCGAAGGCGCAGTCGGCCAGGGCCGCGGCCCGCAGGTCGGAGAGCGGTGAACTCCCGCTCAGGCGTTGCTCGTTGACGCGGTCGGCGGCCACCTGAGCGTCGAACCACGGGCGGAGGGTCCGGGTGGCCCAGGCGTGGTAGCCGGCGGGGTCCGCGGCGATCCGGTCGACGTGGGTGGCGAGGTGCTGGGCGGCCTTCAGGCCGAGGGCCACGCCGTGGCCCAGGGTGGGATTGGTGTGGACGAGGCTGTCCCCGGCGTGGACCAGGCCGGTGACGACGGGTCCGTCCTGGTCGGCGAGGGCGGTCCAGCGGTTGTCCAGGCCGGCCATCGCCAGGACGGGCGACTGCGGTTCGGCGGCGAGGTCGAGCCAGGCCGCGGCGGCGGGGAAGCGGCGGGCGACGGCCTCGAACACGGCGGGGTCGGTGAGCGCGCCGCGGGTCGGGTCCCCCGTGGAGAGCACCACGTTCACCGCGAAGGTGTCGTTGTCGGAGGGGAAGACGCCGGCGAGTGCGAACGCCGCGGCCGAACCGTTGCGCACCCGCCCGGGGTCGCGCGGGCCGCCGGGTCGCAGGCGGTACCAGCGGCACAGGTAGGTGATCCCGGTGCGGTGGCTGTCGACCACGGGCGGGCGGCAGCCGGCCGCGACCAGCCAGGCGGGAACCGGCGAGCGACGACCGGACGCGTCGACGACGAGGTCCGCCCGGTGCGTCTCCGCGCCCACCCGCACGCCGGTGACCCGGGGAGGGTGGCCCTCCTCGACGGCGAGGCCGTGCACCCGGCGGCCTCGTCGCACCTCGACGGTGCGTTCCCGCCGCACGGCCGCGGTCAACGCGGCCTCCAGCACGATGCGGCGGGTGCGCAGGGTCACCAACTCCTCATCGCCGGCCCGGTGCGGCGGATGCTCACCGAACCAGTCGAAGTCGTGGTACTCCCGGGCCCCGCGTGCCAGCAGGTCCGCGTGGACGTCGGGGGCCTCGGCGAGCAGCACGCTGCGCACGGGGGCGAGGAAGGAGTGGGGCTGGACGGCCTGCGGGACCCGGGGCCGGTTCCACCGGAAGAAGTCCCGGTCCAGGTCCTCGCCGGCCTCCCGTGCGTCCTGCTCGAACAAGGTGACCGGGTGTCCCCGCCGGCCGAGCATGAGCGCCGTCCCCAGACCGCTGATACCGCCGCCGATCACCGCAACCCGCGCCACTGAAGCTCCCCTTCGCGTCGTGTTGCGGGATGATCTTACTGGTTGATGATCTCCCACCGGGAATCGGCCGTGCCCGTCGCGCGGCGGAGCGGGTGGGGAATCGGCCGTGCCCGTCGCGCGGCGGAGCGGGTGGGGTGGGGCCCGTCGCGGTGCGGAGCGGGTGGGGTGCCGCCCGTCGCGGTGCGGAGCGGGCGGGGTGCCGCGGCGGCTGTCGTGGGTCCCGGGCGGGGCTCAGAAGCCGTGGGGGGCGGCCCCGTCGCGCAGCAGGGCGAACGCCGTGGCGGTCTCGGCGGCGGCCTGCCGGGCCGCGGCGTCGATGTCCTGTCCGGCGGAGAGCCGGCTCCAGGCGTCGCGGGCGAGCACCTGGCGGACGGCCATGTACTGGGCGGCGACCAGCCGGGCGGTCACTCCGCCGTCCGGGTCGAGCGCCTCGGCGAGCGCGCGGGTGTCCGCGTCGATGTACGCCCTCAGGTGGGCGGAGAGGCTGGGGGTCTCGTAGACCAGCCGGAGGAAGGCGAGCGCCTCGGGGTGGTCGGTCAGCCCGGTGTTGGGGTCGCGGGCCTCCAGGCGCTCCAGGTGGTGGTGCTCCAGGGCGTCGAGCGGGGTGACCCCGACGGCCCGGCCGCTCACCACGCGTCCGGCCTCGCCGAGGTGGTCGGCGAAGCGCTGCAGGACCAGCTCCTCCTTGCTGGCGAAGTACCGGAACAGGGTGGGCTTGGAGACCTCGGCGGCGGCCGCGATCTCGGCCACCGAGACCTGGTCGAAGCCCCGGTCGAGGAAGAGGGCGATGGCCACCTCGGCGAGGGTCTGCCGGGTGCGCTGCTTCTTCAGGGTCCGCAGGCCCGGGTCCGGCGCGCCGGGGCTCGTCGGGCTCGGGCTCGTCGGCACCGGGCTCGTCGGGCTCGGGCTCAGGGGACTCGGGTTCACGGGGCTTGGGCGCGCTGGCTTCGGGCTCATGGGTCGATCATAACTCGGATAAATTTGTTACTCGGTTGCATTCATTACCGAGTTGCTGTTTCATGGTGTGCACCGACAACCGGAAGGACGGACACACATGACGACGACCGTGGTGATCGTGGGGGCGGGGCCGACCGGACTGACCCTGGCGTGCGGACTGGCCCGGCAGGGCGTCGCGGTCCGCGTGATAGAGAAGGCGGCCGCCTTCCACACCGGCTCGCGCGGCAAGACGCTCAACCCGCGCAGCCTGGAGGTCCTCGCCGACCTGGGCCTGGCCGAGCGGCTGGCCGCCGCCGGCCGCACCCACCTGCCGTTCCGCAAGTACTTCGCCGGCGAGTTCGTCAGCGAGGCCGAGCCGTTCGCCGGCGTCCGGCCCACGGCCACCACGCCGTACCCGGCGAGCCTGTGGCTGCCGCAGACGCGGGTGGAGCGGCTGCTGCGCGAGCGGCTCGCCGATTACGGGGTGAAGGTCGAACTCGCCACCGAGCTGGTGGACTTCCGGCAGGACGCGGCGGGGGTGGAGGTGCGGCTCGCGGACGGCGGGCGGATCGCCGCCGAGTACCTGGTCGCGTGCGACGGCGGGCGCTCCACGGTGCGCAAGCTGCTCGGCATCCCCTTCGTCGGCGAGGGCGACCCGGAGCCGATGATGGTCTGCGGCGACGTCGAGGTCGACGGCCTGGACGCGGGCGCCTGGCACCAGTGGTTCGGGCCGCAGGGCGTGTTCATGCTCTGCCCGTTCGAGGGCAGCCGCCGCTGGCAGCTGCAGGCCAGCCCGGAGACGGACGCCGAGGGCCGGATGGTCGCCCCGTCACTGGAGAGCTTCCAGCGGCTGGCCGCCCTGCACACCGGCCGCGCGGACCTCAGGCTCACCAACGCCACCTGGCTGTCCACCTGGCGGGTCAACGTCCGGGTCGCGGAGCGCTACCGCGCGGGCCGGGTCTTCCTGGCCGGCGACTGCGCGCACGTCCACCCCACGGCGGGCGGGCTGGGCATGAACACCGGCATCCAGGACGCCTGGAACCTCGCCTGGAAGCTCGGGTACGTGCTGCGCGGCCTCGCCGCACCGGCCCTGCTGGACACCTACCAGGAGGAACGGCTGCCGATCGCCGCCTGGACGCTCGACGTCACCACCGCCGGCATGGCGGCCGTCACCAAGGGCATCAGCACCCCCGGCGTCGGCGTCGAGGCCGGCCGGGTGGGCGACCTCACCGGCCTCTCGCTCGGCTACCGGTGGGGCCGGCTCGCCGCCGACGGCGACCTCCTCGACGGACCGCTCCGGGCCGGGGACCGGGCGCCCGACGCTCCCTGCACCGGCCCCGACGGCGAGCCGGCCCGCCTCTTCGAGCACTTCGCCGGTGACCACTTCACACTGCTCGGCTTCGGCCCGGGCGCCCGCCCCGCCCTCGCCGAACTGCCCGACCACGTCCGGCCGGTGCACCTCGACGACCCCGACGGCACGGCCCGCGGGGCGTACGGGATCACCGGCGACGCCCTCGTCCTCGTCCGGCCCGACAACCACGTCGCCCTCACCGCCCCGGCGACCGCCCGCGCGGAGGTGCTGGCGTACCTGACGGCCCTCGGCGCCGCCGGGTGACCCCGGGCGAGGACGCGGCCGACCGGGCGGGCCCGCTGTGCGACCGGCGGGCCCGCCCGCCCGCGGGGCCGGGGAGCGACGGGCCATACCCCGCGGGCGCCGGTCAGGGCCGCGGGCGGATGGCCAGGCCCGGCCGCCTGCGGTGCACCGTCAGGTAGACGACGCCCTCCGGCCCCGCTGCCACGGCCCGCGTGGCACCGCGCGGCAGTAGGCGCAGCGCTCCCGGCCGCAGCGCGTGGGTGGTGTCCCCGCACCGCAACGTGCCCTCCCCGGCGATCCCCAGCACCAGCACGTCCAGCTCCGGCTCGACGTGGTCGGCGACGGACGCCCCCGCCCGCAGCCGCACCACGTTCGCGTCGAGCTGACGCTCCGCGCCGGTCAGCCGCCACAGCGCCCCGGCCTGGTCGGCGGCGGCCTCCCGCAGCAGGTCGTCCAGTACCACGCCCTCACCGCGGGCATCCGAGTCGGTCATGCCGGACATCCTCCCACCGGGCCCGTGCCCCGGGACTCCGTCCGTGGGTGGTGCCGGGAGCCGCGCGGCGGCTCCCGCGTCGTCCCAGCATGTGGACGATTGAGCGGTTCTCCGTCCACGCGCCGGGGGATCGGACCTAAGCTGGCCGGGCAGCTGGTTCGCCCTGTCCGCCAGGCAGGGCGTCGCAAGAGGGAACCCGGTGGGAATCCGGGACTGCCCCGCAGCGGTGAGCGGGAACGACCGCCGTCATACGCACTGGGCCCGGGACGGGTCTGGGAAGCGACGGCCAGTAGGTGACCGCCCTTGACAGGGCGGGCGTGCCCGCGAGTCCGAAGACCTGCCCGCTGCCCGCCCGCGGACCATCCGCGCGCGGACACCCCGGTGACCTCGAGGGCGGGTCGGCGTACACACCAGGCGGATCCCGGCGCTTCCCGTGCGCCCGCGGCCGTCCGGTCCGTCACCCCTTCGCGCCCTCTCCCGTCCCCGGGGACCAGAGGAAACAGGCTCGCGAAGGAGAGTCCCTTGACAGCGAAGTCCGCAGCCGCGGCCATCCGGTCCACCGTCCACGGCTACCCCCGCCAGGGCCGCGACCGGGAACTCAAGAAGGCCATCGAGGGGTACTGGAAGGGATCGGTCACCGCCGGGGCACTGCTCGCCGCCGCGGCCGGCCTGCGCCGGGAGAACTGGGCGCAGCTCGCCGAGGCCGGCGTCCAGGAGGTGCCCACCGGCGACTTCTCGCTCTACGACCACGTGCTGGACGCCACGGTCGCGGTCGGGGCGATCCCCGCCCGCCACCGGGCCGCGGTCGACGCCGACCCGCTCGACGGCTACTTCGCCATGGCGCGCGGCACCCAGGAGGTGGCGCCGCTGGAGATGACCAAGTGGTTCGACACCAACTACCACTACCTGGTGCCCGAACTGGGCCCGGACACCGTCTTCACGGCGAACCCCGCGAAGGCGGTCGGCGAGTTGGGCGAGGCCCTCGCGCTCGGTCACGCCGCCCGCCCGGTGCTGGTCGGCCCGGTCACCTACCTGCTGCTCGCCAAGCCCGCCCCGGGCGTCGCCGACGACTTCCGGCCGATCACCCTGCTCGACCGGCTGCTGCCCGTCTACGCCGAACTCCTGGCCGGCCTGCGCGCCGCCGGCGCCGAGTGGGTGCAGCTGGACGAGCCCGCGCTCGTCCAGGACCGCACCCCGGCCGAACTGAACTTCGCCGCGCGCGCCTACCGCGAGCTCGGCGCGCTCACCGAGCGGCCCAGGCTGCTCGTCGCGAGCTACTTCGACCGCCTCGGCGAGGCACTGCCGGTGCTCGCCAAGGCCCCGGTCGAGGGCCTGGCCATGGACTTCACCGGGCCGGCCGCCGCCAACCTGGACGACCTCGCCGCCGTCGGCGGCCTGCCCGGCAAGCGCCTGGTCGCGGGCGTGGTCGACGGTCGCAACGTCTGGATCAACGACCTGGGGAAGTCGCTCGCCACCCTGGCGACCCTGCTCGGCCTCGCCGACCGGGTCGACGTGGCCCCGTCCTGCTCCCTCCTGCACGTCCCGCTGGACGCCGCCGCCGAACGCGACCTGGACCCGCAGCTCGCCCGCTGGCTCGCCTTCGCCCGCCAGAAGGCCGAGGAGACCGCGCTGCTCGCCCGCGGCCTCCGCGAGGGCACCGACGCGATCGCCGCCGACCTCGCCGCCAACCGGGCCGACCTCGCCTCCAGGGCCGCCTCGCCGATCACCCGGGACCCCGCCGTCCGCGCCCGCACCGCCGCCGTCACCGAGGCCGACGTCCGCCGCGCCCAGCCCTACCCCGTCCGCGCCGAGGCCCAACGCGCCCGGCTCGGGCTGCCGTTGCTGCCGACCACCACCATCGGCTCCTTCCCGCAGACCGCCGAGCTGCGCGTCGCCCGCGCCGACCTGACCGCCGGCCGGATCGACGCCGCCGCCTACCACGAGCGGATGGCGGCCGAGGTGCGCGAGGTGATCGCCCACCAGGAGGAGGCGGGCCTGGACGTCCTGGTGCACGGCGAGCCCGAACGCAACGACATGGTCCAGTACTTCGCCGAGCAGCTCACCGGCTACCTCGCCACCCGGCACGGCTGGGTGCAGTCCTACGGCACCCGGTACGTCCGCCCGCCGGTCCTCGCCGGGGACGTCTCCCGCCCCCACCCGATGACCGTCGACTGGTTCCGCTTCGCCCAGGGCCTGACGGACCGCCCGGTCAAGGGCATGCTCACCGGCCCCGTCACCATGCTGGCCTGGTCCTTCGTCCGCGACGACCAGCCGCTCGCCGACACCGCGTCGCAGGTCGCCCTCGCCCTGCGCGACGAGGTGACCGACCTGGAGGCCGCCGGCGCGGCCGTCGTCCAGGTCGACGAGCCGGCGCTGCGCGAGACGCTGCCGCTGCGGGCCGCCGACCGCCCGGCCTACCTGGACTGGGCCACGACCGCCTTCCGGCTCACCACCTCCGGGGTCCGCGCCGACACCCAGATCCACACCCACATGTGCTACGCCGAGTTCGGAGCGATCATGGCGGCGATCGACGACCTCGACGCGGACGTGATCTCGCTGGAGGCCACCCGTTCGCACCTGCGGGTGGCCGGAGAGCTGGCCGGGGCCGGCTACCCGCGCGAGGTCGGCCCCGGGGTGTGGGACATCCACTCCCCGCGCGTGCCGAGCACGGACGAGGCCGTCGAGCTGCTGCGCTCCGCGCTCGCGGCGATCCCGGCCGAGCGCCTGTGGGTCAACCCCGACTGCGGCCTGAAGACCCGGGGCTGGCCGGAGACCCGCGCCTCGCTGGAGAGCCTGGTCGGCGCCGCCCGCCGCCTGCGGAAGGAGCTCGCCGGCTGACGCCGTCCGGCACCGGGGCGGCCGCGGCGGGGGACACCGCAGCCACCCCGGCGCCGGCGGTCCGGTCAGGCGGTCCGGTGGGCGTGGAAGCCACGGCCGGTCCTGCGGCCGAGCAGCCCGGCGTCCGGCATGGAACGGGGCACGCGGTACGTTCCAGTCAGGGCGAGCGCCGGGCACGGGGACCGGCGGCACGGACGGAGGTGCGCGGTGGCGAGCCGGGAAGAGGCCATCTGGAGACGGGCGCCGCTCGGAGCCGGACAGTCACTCGACTTGCTGACCGCCCGCTTCGACCGGCACGTGTACGCCCCGCACAGCCACGCGGAGTACACCATCGGCGTCTGCGTCGGCGGCTCCGAGGTGATCGACTACCGGGGCGGGCGGCTGCACGTCGGCCTCGGCGAGATCGTGGTCCTCGAACCGGGCGAGGTGCACACCGGCGGCCCCGGTACCACCGAGGGCTACGCGTACCGCGCCCTCTACGTCCCGCCGCCGCTGCTCGCCGAGGCCACCGAGGCGCCGTCGCACTTCGCCGCGCCCGTCGTGGACGACCCCGCCCTCGCCGCCGCCCTGCGCACCGCCCACACCGAGCTGAGCGCGTCGCCCGCCGACGCGCTGGAGGCCGAGTCCCGGCTGTCCTGGCTGCTCGGTGCCCTCGCCCACCGGCACGGCTCGGCCCGGCCGGTCCGCGACCGGGTGTCCGGAGCCGGCCAGATCGCCCGTGCCGTCCGGGACCGGCTCGCCGACGAACTCCTCGCACCGCCCGCCCTCACCGACCTCGCCGCCGACTTCGGCCTCTCCCGCTACCAGCTGCTGCGCGCCTTCCGCGACACGATGGGCCTGCCGCCGTACGCCTGGCTCGCCCAGCACCGGGTGGCCCGGGCCCGCGTCCTGCTGGAGCACGGACTGCGCCCGGCCGAGGTCGCCGGCCTGGTCGGCTTCGCGGACCAGGCGCACTTGACCCGCTGGTTCCGCCGGGTGCTCGGGGTCACCCCGGCCGCGTACCGCAACAGCGTTCAAGACGGCCCCCGCTGATCCGGGCGATACTGCCGGGATGACTGCACGTGGCTGGTTCCTGTTCGCCCTGATGGGGGTCATCTGGGGCATCCCCTACCTGATGATCAAGGTGGCAGTGGAGGGGGTGTCCGCATCGGGCGTCGTCTTCGTGCGCTGTGTGATCGGGGCGGCGCTGCTGCTGCCGTTCGCGCTGCGCCAGGGCGGGTTCGGCGAGGTCCTGCGCCGGCACTGGAAGCCGATGCTGGCCTTCGCCGTGCTGGAGATCCTGCTGCCCTGGCTGACCCTGACCGACGCCGAGCGGCGCCTGTCGAGCTCGACCACGGGCCTGCTGATAGCCGTCGTGCCGATCATCGCCCTGGTGGTGACGCGGGCCGCCGGGCGTTTCCTCGGGGAGGCCGAACAGCTCGGGCCGCGCCGGCTGGCGGGCCTCGGCCTGGGCCTGGCCGGGGTGGCGGTGCTGACCCTGCCGCACCTGTCGGGCGGAGACGCCTGGTCGCTGACCGAGGTGCTGATCACCGCGATCGGCTACGCCACCGCGCCGCTGATCGTCGCCCGGCGCCTCCAGGACGTGCCCACGCTCCAGCTGATCACGCCCTGCCTGCTGCTCGCCGCCGTGGTGTACGCCCCGGCCGCGGTGCTGACCTGGCCCGGGACCGCTCCGTCCGCTCAGGTCTGGGCCTCCCTGGCGGGCCTCGGCGTGGTCTGCACGGCCCTCGCCTTCATCGCCTTCCTGGAGCTGATCCGCGAGGTCGGCCCGAGCCGCTCGGTCGTGATCACCTACCTCAACCCCGCGGTGGCGGTGGCGGCGGGCGTCGTCCTCCTGGGTGAGCCGCTGACGGCCGGCGTGCTGACGGCCTTCGCCCTGATCCTGGCCGGCTCGGTCCTGGCCACCGCCACGCGCTCCGGCGGCCGGGCGGCGCCGCAGGACGCCCCCACGGCCCTGCCCGAGGGGGACGGCACGGATCGTACGGACGCTACGGATCGCGTGGACGGCACGGACCGTGTCGACGGCACGGATCGCGTGGCCGGCACGGGCCGCACGCCCGCGCGGTGATGTCCGCTGACGGCCCGTCGGGGCACCCGCTGATCCCCCGGCGACTCTCCGCGGGACGGTCCCGAGGGGGCCGGTCGCGCCCGGGACCGGCGGAACACCGTACGGGCCGTCCCGCCGCCGGGTAGCGTCGCTCGCGGCGGTTCGAGCGGGGAGGGGCGTCGGTATGGCAGAGCGGGCCGTTCCGCCGCGCGTGGCGGCGGCGGAGGGCTTGGCCGCCGAGGCCGGCTTCGCGTACAGCTGCACCCCCGAGGTGGGCCGGTTGCTCGCCCTGACCGCCGCCTCGAAGCCCGCCGGGACCGTCGCGGAGAGCGGTACCGGCGCGGGCGTGGGCACCGCCTGGCTGCACAGCGGCCTCGGGGCCGGCGCGCGCCTGGTCACCGTGGAGCGCGACGAGGCGCTGGCCCGCCGGGTGGCCGGCGCCTTCGCGGACGACGAGCGCGTGCACGTCCTGGCCGGCGACTGGCGGCTGCTCGAAGCGCACGCCCCGTTCGACGTCTTCTTCTGCGACGGCGGCGGCAAGCGCGACGACCCCGAGCGGGTCGTCGGGCTGCTCGCCCCGGGCGGGATCCTCGTGCTGGACGACTTCACGCCCTCGCCCGACTGGCCGCCGCGCTTCGACGGCGGGGTGGACGAGCTCCGGCTCCGCTACCTGACCCACCCCGCCCTGCACGCCACCGAGATCCGCACCGCGCCCACCGCCTCGGTGATCGTCGCGGTCCGCCGGTCCTGAGCCGCCGGCCCGCCCGCCGCCGCCCGTCCGTCTGCCCCCGCCCCCCGCCCGCCCGACGCCCGCCCGACGCCGTGCGGCGGCGGGCGGTCATCGGTGCGAGGATGGGCACATCGGAGACGAGCAGATGAACCACGGAACGCCCGGAACCCCTTCGGACCCCAGCGGCTCCCCCCAACCCGCCGCCGTCCCGGGGGCGATGCCACCGGAACTCGACCGGGCCGCGGCCGTCGTCGTGGATGCCCGTGGTGTGATCGTCGGCTGGTCGGCCGCCGCGGAGGACCTGTTCGGGTACCCCGTGGACGAGGTCGCCGGCCGGCCCCTGGCGACGCTGTTCACCGACCCGGAGGCGCTGCCCGTTCCCCCGCCCGACCCGCAGCCCTGGACCGGCACGGTGCCGGCCCGGCACCGTGACGGGCGACCGCTGGCCCTCGCGGTGAAGGCGTGGCCGATCGGGGACCGGACGGCGGGGGGTGCCGTCGTCCTCGCCTACGCCGTCGACGACGTCCCGTGGTGGCAGGTCGACCGCGCCATGCTGGAGCAGGTCCTCGCCCGCTCACCCGTCGGCATCGCCGTCCTCGACACGGACCTCCGGTACGTCTGGGCCAACGCGGAGCTGGAACGGCTCGGCGGGGTCGGCCTCGAAGAGCGCCTGGGACGCACCTTCCACGAGATCCAGCCGCTGATGCACTACGGTCCGGTCGAGGAGGCCATGCGGCAGGTCCTGGAGACCGGCCGGCCCGTACTCGACCGGGAGTTCACCGGGCGGGTGCAGAGCAAGCCGCACCAGGACCACGCCGCCGCCGCCTCGATCTTCCGGATCCAGGACGCCGCGGAGCGGGTCCGGGGCATCTGCTACATGGTCGTGGACGCCACCGACCGCTGGCGGGCCCGCCAGCGCCTGGCCCTGCTCAGCGACGCCGGTGAGCACATCGGCACCACGCTCGACGTGTTCCGCACCGCGCAGGAGCTCGCCGACTTCGCCGTCCCGCGGCTCGCCGACTTCGTGACCGTCGACCTCTTCGACCAGGTCTTCCGCGGCGAGGAGCCGCCGCCGCCCTCGGCCAGCCGCGCGCTCACCCTGCGCCGCGCCGCCCACCAGTCGGTGCGCCCCGGCGTGCCGGAGGCCGTCGTCGCGATCGGCGACGAGACGGTGTACCCGTCCGGCTCGCCGGTCGGCCGCTTCCTCGCCGACGGCCGGCCGCACCTCGAACGCGTCCTGGACCGGACCAGCCCGTGGCTGCTGGTGGACCCGGCGCGGGCCGCGAGCGTCGACGAGTTCGACCTGCACTCCTACATGAGCGTGCCGGTCCGCGCCCGCCACACCACCCTGGGAGTGGTCGGCTTCGTCCGCTCCCGGCGCTCGGACCCCTTCGAGCGGGAGGACCTGGCCCTCGCCGGCGAGGTGGTCGCCCGCGGCGCGCTGAGCATCGACAACGCCCGCCGCTTCACCCGCGAGCACACCGAGGCCCTCACCCTCCAGCGGAGCCTGCTGCCGCGGTACACCCCGGCCAGTACCGACCTGGAGGTCGCCACCCGGTACTTCCCCGCGGCCGCCGGGAACGGCGTCGGCGGGGACTGGTTCGACGTGATCCCGCTCTCCGGAGCGCGACTGGCCCTCGTCATCGGCGACGTGGTCGGCCACGGCGTCACCGCCGCCGCCACCATGGGCCGGCTGCGCACCGCGGTGCGGGCCCTCGCCGACATGGACCTGCCGCCGGACGAGCTGCTGGCCCACCTCGACGACCTGGTGATCCGCTTCGTCGACGAGGAGACCCACGACGACTACCTCGCCGACAACGCGCTGCTGGGGTCCACCTGCCTGGTGGCCGTCCTCGACCCGATCACCCGGCGGTGCACCATGGCCCGCGCCGGGCACCCTCCTCCCGTCCTGGTGGGCCCGGACGGCACGGCGGCGTTCGTGGACCTCCCGGCCGGCCCGCCGCTCGGGCTCGGGCTGCTGCCGTTCGAGACCGCCGAGGTCGAGGTGCCCGAGGGCGGGCTGCTGGCGCTGTACAGCGACGGGGTCGCCGAGGGCGTCGGCGGTAGCCTCCCGGACGGCCTGCCCCGGCTGCTGGAGGTGCTCTCCGGTGGCGTCAGGACCCCGGAGGAGGGCTGCCAGGCCGTCGAGGGGGCCCTCACCACCACGGCCCCGCGGGACGACGTCGCGCTCCTGGTGGCCTCCGTCCACGCCCTCGACCCGTCCCGCGTGGCCGTGTTCGACATCGATCCGGACCCCGCCGCCGTGGCCGGGGCGCGCGCCGACGTGGCCCGCCGGCTGGAGGCCTGGGGCCTGGGGCACCTGGCCTTCGCCACCGAACTGATCGTCAGCGAGCTGGTGACCAACGCCATCCGCTACGGGACCCCGCCGGTGCACCTGCGTCTGATCCGGCACTCCACGCTGATCTGCGAGGTCGTCGACGGCAGCAACACGTCGCCGCGCCTGCGCCACGCGCGGACGACCGACGAGGGCGGGCGCGGCCTCTTCCTGGTAGCCCAGCTCAGCAAGCGCTGGGGGACGAGGTACGTGCCGACGGGGAAGGCGATCTGGGCGGAGCAGGAACTCACCGGTGTCGCGGACGCCACGCTCCACTGACCCCCCCCGACCCGGCCGGTGGCCGGCCGGTGCCGCTGACCCCCGCGACCCGCCGGTGGCCGGTGCCACCCGGGGCCCGCCCCGCTCCCGCGGACGCGCCCCGGGTGGCCGGCCGGTCAGCGGCCGGGGTGGATCAGGTTCACCGAGAAGGCGTGGTCGGTGGGGACGGACGGCGTTTTGATCTCCGTCACGCCGGTCGCGGCGTCGTGGTACCAGCCCGCGGCCGCCGAGTCGAGCGCGGCCGCCGAGTCGAACCGGGGCAGCGGGCCGCCCTCGGTCACCACCAGCCGCGGGGCGGGCTTGCCGTGCACGGTGAACCGGTACGTCCGGGCGGCCGGCTTGCCGGCGTAGTCGCCCGCACTGGCACCGACCCGGACGACGGTCACCGCCCGGTCGTCGTGGACGTCCACCTGCTGGGTGGCCGAGGCGCCGGCGCCGAACTGCCGGGTGACGCCGTCGTCCTCGTACAGCGTGTAGGAGGAGTCGCCCTTCGGGTACAGGTCGTAGTCGAGCTCACCCCGGTCGCGGCTCTGCCAGGACAGCGTGCCCTTCGGCCACATCGGGACGATCGAACCGCCCTTCACGAACAGCGGCAGGGTGTCGAGCGGCGCCGAGTAGCCGTTGACGGTGGTGGGGCCCTGGTAGACCTTGCCGGTCCAGTAGTCGGTCCAGGTGCCGGCCGGCAGGTAGATGCCGTCGCGCACCGAGGTGTCCGAGTAGACCGGCGCGACCAGGAAGTCCGGCCCGGCCAGGAACTCGTACTTCGCGTTCGGCCCGAGCGCGGCCGGGTCGTTCGGGTACTCCAGCGCGAGCGGCCGCACCGCGCCGATGCCGGTCCGGGTGGCCTCCGCCGACAGGGTGTACATGTAGGGCAGCAGCCGCTCCTTCAGCTGCAGGTACGTGCGGTTGATCGAGGTGTAGGGCTCGCCGTCCAGCCAGGGCTGCTGGTCGCGCTGCTCCTTGCCCGACAGGTCCTTGGCCCAGCCGTCCATCGTCATGATGGCCGGCAGGAAGGCCTTCCACTGCAGGTCGCGGGTGTACATCTTCGGGTCGCGCCGGAAGATGGAGCCGACGTCGCCGGTGTCGTACGCGATGCCGGACATGGTCGCGCCCGCGTAGGTGGGGATCTGCCAGCGGATGTAGTCCCAGGACAGGGACTGGTCGCCGCTCCACAGCACGCCGCAGCGCTGGGCGCCGGCCCAGGAGACGGGCAGCCAGACGAAGCCGCGGGCGTCGCTGTTGTCCTCGATGCCGGCCTTGGCCCGGTCGCAGGCGTTCAGCGCGAAGTCGTAGCCGTTGCCGACCCAGGCCACGTCGAGCTTGCGGACCCGCACTCCGGCCTTGACCTCCTCGGCCTGGTTGGGCAGGCCGTTCTGCGTCCAGAGCCCGAGCTGGGCGTGGTCCTTCCGCAGGCCCTCGCCGGTCTTCGCCAGGTCCTCGTAACCGCAGCCGTAGCCGTCGTTGACGAGCATCCAGCCCAGCGGCATCTGGTGCTCGACGTACCCGTCCGCGATCTTCAGCGCGTCCAGGGTGTGCCGCTCGCCCCGGTTGGCGTTGTGCAGGTAGCAGTCGGAGTCGCCCGGCTCCAGGCCGTAGACGGGCGGCATGAAGGGCTTGCCGACCAGCGCGGTGTACTTGCCGATCACCGACTTCACGTCGCCGGTGAAGTAGTAGGCGTCGAGGCGCCGTTCCTGCTGCCCGGTGCGGACCGGTGAGCCGAAGTCGTAGATCCCCGGGGCGAAGGTGTTGCGGAAGACGCCGTAGCCGGCGGAGGAGACGTAGAACGGCTGCGAGTTGTTGTAGCCGCCCTCGTTCCAGTTGAAGCTGTTGGCGACGTGGATGGTCTGGTCGCGGTGCGAGAAGGAGCCGTTCTGCTCGCCGCCGCCGAAGAACTGCTCGTCGGCGCCGCGCACCAGGCTCTGCCGGAGCCCGCTGGTGCTCCAGCGCAGCGGGGCGTCCTCCTGCCAGAGGGCGGTGCGGTCGTCGGCCCGGTACAGGCCGAATCGCAGCGGGTGCTTGTAGACCCGCAGCACCAGGCCGCCGGACCGGATGCCGTAGTAGGCCCCGGCGTCGAACGTGCTGGTGTCCCGCCGCAGTTCGGGCTGCCGGCGGATGATGGTGCTGCCGGCCGGGTCGGTGAGGACGCCGTCCGGGGCGGCGCGCAGGCGCAGTTGGTCGTCGGCGAGGAAGTCGACCTTGGCCTTGAGGGTGCCCGCGGCGATGTCGTAGCTGCCCTCGGAGCCGCCGAAGGAGGTCAGGTCGCCGGCGTCGCCGGTCTGCGGCAGGTAGGCCCGGCCGGTGTAGGCGTTGTCGTGCACGTCGTAGGGGACGACCAGGACGTGGTAGGTGCCGGAGGCCCGGGGGATGACGGTCGACTCGGGGTCGGCGGTGCCCGCGCTCTGGGCGACCTCCTTGCCGTCGGCGTCGTAGACGTAGAGGTCGAAGTCGTCGGTGGGGGTCTGCCACTGGATGGAGAGCGGGACACCGCCCTCGGGGTTGTCGTCCCAGTACCCGGCCGGGACGTTGACGGTCAGGTCGAAGCGGTCGCAGACCGCGCCGGCCGGGTCCTGGGCGGCCGGTGGGCAGTCGGCGGCGCCGCCGAGCGTCCCCTTGGCGTAGCGGGGGCTCTGCCAGGTGGCGTTCTGGTGGCCGAGGTCGAGGACGGCGGAGCCGGGGGTCGCGGCGTGGGCCGGGACGGCGGGGCCGGCCAGGGCGGCGATGCTGGTGACGGCCGCGGCGAGGGCGGCGCCACGGAGGTGGTGTCGGAGTAGGCGCACGGTGCGTTCTCCTGTCGACTGCGCGAGGGCTGTCGCGATGGTGGTCGCGATGATTGTTGAGAGCTGTTCAGTGATTGCGCGAAACTGCTCGAAAATCCGAGCTTCGGAGTACATGTCAATGGTGGCGACATGGCGAAGCCCCGGCTCAAGGCCGGGGCGTCGGAGGGGACTTGAACGTGCGGCGCGGGACCGGCGCGGGGCCGGCGCAGGACCGGTGCCGGACCGGTGCGGCTACTTGACGGAGCCGGCGGTGAGTCCGGAGACGACGTGGCGTTCGATCAGGGCGAAGAGGATGACGACCGGGATGATGGCGACGACGGATC